>JALOLV010000324.1 GCA_025455785.1 Spirosomataceae bacterium
GCATTGCGTAGCATTTTGCGTCTTTGATTGAACCCTGCCTTCACAACCTGCACAAATTTGCGTTCATCGCAGTCTAATTTCTCAACCGAATTCCTACGCAAACTTATCACGCCCGAATCTACCTTTGGCGGCGGATTAAACGCTCCGGGCAAAACAGTAAACTCGTATTTAATATCATAATACGCTTGTAATAAGACACTTAAAATGCCGTAATCTTTATTACCCGGTTTTGAGGCAATCCGTTGGGCTACTTCTTTTTGTAGCATACAAACAACCTCCATAATCTGATTTTTGTACTCTAAAACTTTAAAAAATATCTGCGATGAAATATTGTACGGAAAATTACCGATGATGGCCAAAGACTCTAACTCTGACAGGGTTTGAAACCCTGTCAGAGTTTCAGCCTTCAAAAAATCGCCTTCGATAATCTTTCCGTCGAGTTCGGGATAATGCTCTTTGAGATAAATCACCGACTCGGTGTCAATTTCTATAACATACGTTTCGTATTCAGTCTTTTTGACGAGATATTGCGTCAGTACGCCCATCCCGGGACCAATCTCCAACACTTTTTTATATCCACCATGTAGCGAAAGCGTTTCAACGATTCGCTCGGCGGCTCTTAAATCTCGCAAAAAATGCTGACCAAGATGTTTTTTTGGTTTTACTTTTTCCAATATTGAATTGTTAATTTATCAAATCTTCGATTGTTCAAAATTAGTAAAAAATAATCTAAATTAAGTTGCCATTTTGCCAACTTTCGGTATATTTGAAACATGAGAGTCATTGCCAAACGAACTTTGCGAGAATTCTGGGAAATCCACCCCGATTCAGAACAATCCTTGATTGATTGGTATGACTTAGTGATTGAGCAAAACTGGACCTCGCCAAACGAACTAAAATCTACCTTTGGCAATGCCAGTATCATAGACAGCAATCGGGTGGTTTTCAATATCAAGGGCAATGATTACCGACTCATTACGTATATTGATTATCAGTTTCAAATCATCTTTGTTTTATGGGTAGGTACACACAAAGAATATGATAAAGTTGATGCCCGAAAGATAAATTTTAAGAAAAAATGAGCAATTTCATAAAACCAATCAAAACAGAAACCGAATATGAGGAGGCCTTAGAGAGGGTCTTTGAGTTGCTTCAAACCCAACCAAATATCGGCACACCCGAGGGCAACGAAATTGAGGTTTTGACAACCCTCATCGAAAGCTACGAGGCTGTGCATCACCCAATTACTCCTACCGACCCCATCACTTATCTTAAAAATAAAATAGAACAAATGGGGCTTAAACAACAAGATTTAATCCCATTTATCGGTGATAAAACCCAAGTTTCAAAAATTCTAAATAGAAAAAGAGAACTCACGTTGCCGATGATAAAAAAACTTTGTAAAGGCCTAAATCTACCAGTGAATCGACTTATTGGAAGCTAATTTCAATCCAAAACTTTAACCGAATGACTACCGAAAAAAATAACGAAGAATTACAAAACGAAATCGAAAAACTCAAAAAACAGCTTGAACAGGCGGGTCAACGCAAAGGAATTGACCAACTCCAAGATTTGGTCGATAACACATCCGACTTGATAATGCTGTTTTCGCTTTCGGGTCGATTCCTTTTTGTCAATCGAGCATTTAGAGAAATAACGGGGTATTCAAGCGATGAAATCAGTCGCTTGTCTTTCAATGAAATCGTTCATCCTAAATACAAAGAAAATACCTTAGCGAGCCTCGATAAGATTCTCAAAGGCGAGAAAATCACCGATTTTGAGACCGTAATTTATAACAAAGAACAAAAACGGGTTTATCTTTCGGGGAGTGTCAATTGCCGTTTCGATGGCGATAAACCTGTGGCTTTTCGCTGTATTTTGCACGATATTTCGCAGCGTTATCGTGCCGAGCGTTCTGAAAAACTGTATTATAGTATCGCCCAACAAAACCTTAACCAAACCGACCTCTACGAATTCTTGAAAGGTGTGCATGTAGAGCTGCAGAAGACAATCCAAGCCAACAATTTCTTTGTAGCTTTATACGATACCGATAAAAGTTTTATTCACTTCCCGTATTATGTAAATGAGCAGTTTGACGAAAACCTAAAATTCACCAAGAGAAGACTTGGTAATGGCATCATCGAACACGCCATTGTCAAGAACAAACCATTGTTATTCTACCGTGAAGACATCGAACGCATGGTAGCCAACAAAAAAGTTGTACTCTACGAGAAAATCCCTGAGATAATCCTTTTTGTACCGCTTCGGGTGGGCGAACGCACCACGGGTGTGATTGGTGTGCAGTCGTACTCAGACCGCAATAAATTCACAATCAGAGACTTAGAATTACTCGAATTTATCTCGGGGCAAATAGCCTTGGCATTAGCTCGTAAACAAACCGAGCAGGAACGCCAACGCCAGACGGCTCGCCTAAATGCTATTTTTGATAGCAGTTCGCACATGATTTGGACCATGAATCGCCGTTTTCAGCTTTCGTCATTCAACAAAAACTATTCAAATCTCATCAAATCGCAGTTAGGTACACCGCCGCAGGTCAATGTCAGTACCGAGAAAGTCGGCTGGCGGTTGATTGCACCTGCCGACCGGCCCGTTTTACAGGAAAAGTACAATTCGGCGTTCAAAGGAATTCCGCAGTATTTTGAAATGAATTGGGGGAAAATCGACGGTGGCGACCAGTGGTTTGAGTTTTATCTGAATCCGATTTTGCCATCGGATGGCGGGCAAATCGAAGAAGTTTCGGGGATTGCACGCGATATTACCGAGAAAAAAATGGCCCAACTTTCGCTTCAAAAAAGCGAAAACAAATTTAGAGACATTGTCGAATCGTTCTTAGATATTTATTACCGAACCGATTTAGCCGGAAACGTTACGATGATTTCGCCTTCGGTATTTGAGCATACAGGTTACTCGTCGGCTGAAGTTTTGGGCAATAAAGTTGATAAGTTTTTTGAGAATGCCTCAGATAGTTCGAAGAACATCAAAGGGCTGCTAAAATCGGGTAGTATTACCAATTTTGAAGTAAAAGTGAAGCGTCAAAACGGCGAATTGCGAGATTTCATTCTGAATATCCGCTTGATTCGTAACGAAGATGGAGTACCTATCGAGGTCGAGGGTGTGGCCCGTGATATTTCAGAATTGAAAAAAACCGCCCAAGAAATGCTCAAGGCCAAAGAAGAAGCCGAGCATTCTCTTAAAGTAAAAGAACGTTTCTTGGCAAATATGAGCCACGAGATTCGGACACCGATGAACGGCATCATCGGGATGATTGATTTGCTCAACGAAACCAATCTCAACGTTGAGCAAAAAGATTACGTTCAGACCATCAAAAAATCATCCGAAACTCTCCTGACGATTCTGAATGACATCTTGGATTTATCCAAAATCGAAGCGGGTAAAATGGAGCTACACAATGCCCCGCTCGACATCAGAGAATTGCTCGATAGATTGGTCTCGTTGTTCCGCCAGCGTGCCATCGAAAAAAACAACAAAGTAGTTTACAAAATAGCCGATAATTTTCCGCCATACCTCATCGCCGACCAAACTCGTTTGTTGCAAATTCTATCAAATCTTACTTCAAACGCACTGAAATTTACCGAGAATGGTATCGTAACTATCTCATTATCAGTCATTTCATCGAATGGAAAAATCCATCAATTACGAGTTGATGTAAATGATACAGGTATCGGAATCTCGCCCGAAAATCAAAAATTATTGTTTGGAGCATTCCAACAATTAGATAATTCGACCAAAAAATCATTTGGCGGAACAGGCCTTGGCTTAGCGATTTCACGCGAGCTTTGCCGCTTGATGAAAGGCGACATGGGCGTAATTTCGGAAGAAGGCAAGGGTAGCACATTCTGGTTTACGGTTGAGTTACGCTCTACAACCATCAGTCCGTCGGTTACCGAATCGCTTCGGGAAGAAGTA
>JALOLV010000325.1 GCA_025455785.1 Spirosomataceae bacterium
GCAATTCGACGGCTTGTTGGAGTCGGAGCCATTGAGCGAAATAATCCATTGGTCTTCGGTAAAAAACGCAGTCGTTTTTTCTTCACCATCAATGATTTGGTATTGCCGAATCAACCCTTCAAAGACAAAATAGGTATCGCTCGAATACTGCCCTTCTCTCAGCAAAATAGTACCTTTTTTGAAGGTTTTGATAACCGAACTTTCTTTGATAGCCTCGGCTTCTTCGACCGAAAGCGGCGAAATATTCGAAAAATATTTAACGATTTTATCTTTCATCTTATTAAATTCTATTTCTTACCAAAAGTCAATGGATAGCAACCTTCACCACGATAATTTTGCCTAAATTTTAATCAATTCATTAAGGTTATGCAAAATACATATTCCATTAAGGCTACCGCCCGAATCGCAGGGCTACTATATTTTTTACAGATTCCGTTGGGTGTTTTTGGTATCATTTACATACCACAAGTTCTTTTTGTACCAAATGATTTAAGTGCAACTATTTCTAATATTTTAGCCAATGAATCTATGTTCAGAATGAGCATTGTGAGTGCTATCGTTTGTGCATTAGTTACTGTTCTGACCGCCTATTTCATCCATAAAGTACTAAGACCCGTTGATAAAACCCTTGCCCAACTGATTGTGATTTTTACGTGTATTGTTACACCCATTACGATGCTCAACGAACTCAACCACATCGCGATTCTGCTAATTCTGAAAAATAATGAGATAAAAGCCGCATTTTCAACAAATCAGATTCATTCGGCAATCAGGTTTTTCATAGAATTACATCATTATGGCCTTCAAATCGCCAATATATTCTTTGGACTTTGGCTACTGCCGATGGGGTATTTGGTCATAAAATCGGGCTATATTCCTAAAATAATTGGTTATTTGCTACTCTTAACATGTTTTGGTTATCTTATTGATTTTACGGCGTTTTATTTATTTCCAGATTTCAATTTCAAATTGAGTGAATACACTTGGTTAGGCGAAGTTTTGATGGTTTTGTGGCTATTGCTTAAAGGCGTAAAGCTCGAAGAATACCAAAAGCTCTACCCTACTTCTTAGCAAGCCGACGCCTGATTCGGCTAAGCGATTCGGGCGTAACTCCCAGATAACTTGCAATCTGAAATCTTGTTCAATCATCGTCCGAGTAAGCGATTCTAAATTCGGAAACTTCCGATACATTTCTTTCTCCTCTTCAGGATTCCCCACAATCGCCGTAACGTCTTCTAAACAAACCGTAAAATGGTTTGATGGCTTGCCTTTTAAATAGGTCTGAAACGGCACAACCGCTTGGTTTTCGGTGTAGAAAGCCGTCGTTTTTTCGATTCCATCTTCCAAAATATATTGCCTTACACATCCTTTCAGAATATAATAACAAAGAGTCGAAACAGCCCCCTCTTGCACCAAAATCGTACCTTTTTTGATGGTTTTGATATTCAATGCGTCAATTACTTCGGCCAATTCATCTTTTGAGCCAGACCAATTCTCTGAAAAGTACGCCAATATTTCTGTTTTCATAGCAATCAAATTTTGTGTTTCAACAAAGTAAGGCATTTATACGCAATCGCAAAAGTATTAATTGCTCATCGCCACTCCTTTCTTAACTAAAGTCAATGAAATCGAGCCACCCCACTTCTAATTTTGCGGAGTAACAAAACAAAATTTCATGATTATGAAGAAGCTATTTTTAATCGTTCTTTCGGTTTGGTTTGTCTCTTGCAAAGAAGATGATGCCAAAGCCGTAAACAGTATCAACGAATCTAAGTATCTCGACCTCAACGGAACCAAACAATTTGTGATGATTCGGGGCGAAAATGACCAAAACCCTGTGCTTTTGCACCTACACGGTGGGCCGGGTGTTTCTGAAATCGGTGGATTGCGAAAATACAACAAAGATTTAGAGAAAAACTTTACGGTGATTTACTGGGACCAACGAAATGCCGGAAAATCTTACACCGAGAATTTTCCAGCTGCCGAAATCAAGGTTCAGAAATACGTCGAAGATGTTAATCAATTGGCTAAATACCTCAAAGATAGGCTAAAAGTCAATAAAATCTTCTTGGTTGGGCATTCGTGGGGTTCGCAATTAGGGATGTTGGCAGTGCAGAAGTATCCGCAGCATTTTTCGGCATTTGTCGGTACGGGTCAGCAGGTGGCGGCTTACGAAGGCGAGTTGCAGTCGTATCGCTACACTTTGGCAAAGGCTAAAGAATTTAAGGTGGATTCGCTCATACAGCAATTACAATTTATTGGCGAACCCAAAAGTGGTGATTTTAGTACGATGTATCCGTTTCCAGAAGCCTTTTCTTTGCAGAAATACATCCTTTTAGAGCTCAATCGCAAAATCTATAACGGTTTCCCGATTGAAAAACTTTTTGCCAATTTTCAAGAATCAGACGAATACACTGCCAAAGAAAAAGAGAATTACCTTAACGGAGCAAATTTTGCCAACGAACACATCATTAAAGACCCCGACTACAATAATTTTGACTTACGAAAACAAGTACCCGAAGTAAAAATCCCAGTATTTTTTATTGCGGGTAAATTCGATTTCGTCAATCCGACACCACTTGCCAAAGAGTACTTCGACTTACTGAAAGCACCGAAAAAAGAATTCATCTCGTTCGAAAAATCAGGACACGACCCAGCTTGGGAAGAACCCGAACGCTACCACAGCGAATTGAATCGGATTTATAAATTGATAAAATAAAGATTCTTAATTTCTCAGAAGACAACAAACGAGGCTATTTCAAAGGTTTTGAGTACAAAGTACGATGCAAATTGACTAAATATTAAAAGCATTGAACTTAATACTTTAGGCTTTTGAAGTAGTCTCGTTTAATTTTTTTAATACATCGTTATACAATGTATTATTTTTTCATATATATTTGCAATATGAAAAATGAATTTCTAAAAAACTGGGATACTCAACTCAAAAAAGGGCTACTACCTTTTTTTGTTTTGCAAGCACTCAACCAAAAAGAGTGTTATGGTTACGAACTCATTCAAACCCTAAAAGACTCTGTCGGGATTGAAGTAACAGAAAGTACGATTTATCCGCTGTTGATAAGGCTAATGAAAGACGAATTACTGATTCATAAATGGGTAGAACAGCAATCGGGGATTCCGAGAAAATACTACTTCATTACCGAAGAGGGCAAGAGTAATTTGCTTGAAATGAAAAAAAATATTGAAGAAATGATGCAAAAAATCGAAATCAAATGAAACTAATCGAATTTAAAAATAATAACTCTCAAAGAATCTATACCGACTAGCTTTACTCAATATTTTAGAAAGATTGGGTTCACCCGAAGAAACTCTCAAAGAGGTTGTTGCCACAAAAAAAATCGAACAAGCTGTAAAAACTTATAATATCAAGCACCTACTCGTGGCACTTTTTCTAAATCTCAGCAACGGAGTTGTTTATGTCTTTTTATTTATTCTGACCCTCCTACTGGTGTGTTTTCCGGTGCTGATTGTTTTAGAAATCCTGTACCCTGACCAAACAGGGCTTTTTGTGGGGTCACGTACATTTTTTTTCGGAATGATTGCTCTACGACCCGGTATCCATGAAGTTTTAGGCAATGCTTTTATACCAGTAGTTCTAACCCTCGGCGTAATTTTTTATTTTTTTATCATATTTCTTTTAAAATTTATCAAACACAAAAAATCATGAAAAAGCTAATTTTAACAATTTTCTCAACATTTCTATTTCACTTACTGACCAATGCCCAAGATATTACCGGCTCTTGGAACGGAGCTTTGAATATTGGCTCGACAAAGCTCAGGGTTGTCATCAATATTTCAAAAACCGAAGACGGCTATAAATCTACCTTAGATAGCCCCGACCAAGGTGCAAAGGGAATCCCCGTATCTAAAACAACCTTCGAGAACTCAAAATTAAGTTTTGAGATTCCGGCAGGAGGTATTCAATATTCAGGCGATTTCCAAAACGATAAATTTGTCGGTACTTTCAAACAAGGAGGTCGTGAGATTCCGCTCGAATTGGTAAAAGGTAATGTGGTTATTGAGGCACCGGCTCGTCCGCAAGAACCTAAAAAACCTTTTCCATATCATTCGGAGGATATAACTTTCGAGAATCCGAAGGCTCAAATCACATTGGCAGGTACGCTTACTCTACCACAAAAAGAGGGTGTTTTTCCTGCGGTTATTCTGATTTCGGGAAGTGGCCCACAAAATCGTGATGAAGAATTATTAGGCCATAAGCCCTTTTTGGTGATTTCGGATTATTTGACTCGAAACGGAATTGCAGTTTTAAGATTCGACGACCGTGGTGTTGGGCAATCGAAGGGTGTTTTCAAAACGGCAACTTCGGCCGATAATGCCTCCGATGTCGAAAGTGCGGTGGCTTACTTACGCACACGTAAAGAGATTAAGCAAATTGGCTTGATGGGGCATAGCGAAGGTGGGCTGATTGCTCCAATAGTGGCTGCCACAAACCCCAATGTAGCATTTATTGTATTGTTGGCCGGCACCGGAATCGGTGGCGATAAACTTTTATTGATGCAACAAGAACTCATTGCCCGTGCCAACGGAACTGACGAGAAAGAGATTGTTTTAACAAAAAAAATGAGCGAGAAAGTTTTTGAGTTGATAAAAAAATCGAATGACGACGAGCAACTCAAAAAAGATTTAGGAGAATATATCAAAAAAGAATTGAAGGAAAACCCCGAGATAAAACCTGCGAATCAGAAAGAAGAAGAATTTATTGCTGAGCAAGTAAAAGGAGCAATGAGTCCGTGGCCATGGATGCAATATTTCTTAAAATACGACCCCGAAACCAGTTTGAAAAAAGTAAAATGCCCAGTTTTGGCACTAAATGGCGAAAAAGACCTGCAAGTTCCGGCCAAAGAAAATCTATCGGCAATTGAAAAAATACTAAAAACCTCAGGGAATAAGGATGTAACCATAAAAGCCTACGATGGGTTGAATCACCTTTTTCAAGAGTGTAAAACGGGTAGCCCTGCCGAATATCCAACCATCCAACAAACCTTCTCGCCAGTTGTGATGGCTGATTTTACGAAATGGATAAAAGAGAAAACTACGAAATAAAAAGTATCAATAGGCCATTAACCAATTTTCTTAATCTTCTGATTATCAATAATTTAACTATAAACAATTAATTAAAATATCCGAGGTAAATACATTGTAATTTAAATTAGTATAATTTCTTGTTATCGAGTCCCTTCGTGCAACGGTTGCCCTCTCCGTCGGGAGAGGTAGGGACTCGATGATGAAAAGTTATAATTATTTAGTTTACAATGTACTTATAACCCCTAAGCAATCATGAGTAGTCTGCCGTTTGTGTAGATAACCTTTCATCAAAACCGCCCAACTTATTAGATTTGTGGTTCAATCACACTATTTATGGAAAAGCTAATCAGAAACCTCAAACAAAAACGTATTTTTCAAATTTTCACCATCGGGCTTCGCTATCTTATCGGGTCGGCTTTTGTATTTGCCAGTATAGTCAAAATCGAGGGGCAGCGATTTACAGGTACGTCGGGTGAGGCCTCCCCTATCGACAGTTCGTGGCATTATTTTGAAACCATGTATCGCTCTGGTCTTTATTGGAACTTCATTGGTTGGGGGCAGCTCATTGCGGGTTTTCTACTGATGTCGCAACGTTTCAGCACCCTCGGTGCAGTTGCGTTTTTGCCAATAATCACCAACGTATTTTTTGTGACGATTTCGTATTATTTTGCAGGTACACCAGTCATCACGTTTTTGATGCTAATGGGCAATATTTATCTACTTCTGTGGGACTGGAACAAGCTCAAATTTGTAGTTTTACCCAACCCAACTGCGTACCAAAACGATGACCCTGCCTTCGTGAAGCATAACGCATGGTTTTATCTCGGAATCTTCTACTTTATCACGACCGTTTTGATGCAGAAAGGAAGCCAATTTTTTGCAAAAAACGCCGACTTAGGCATCAATCCTTTCTTTTTTATGTTAGGGTGTTTAGTGGCTATTTTGATTACGGGTGTAGCTACTTTGACAATACAAATTAGAAAATGAACCAAAAATTAGTACACATCGCACTCGTTGTAGCCGACTACGACGAAGCTATCCAATTTTATACTCAAAAATTAGGTTTTGAATTAATCGAAGATACAACCCTTAGCGAAACCAAACGCTGGGTTTTGGTATCGCCCAAAGGTGGTGAAAGTTGCCATATTTTGCTCGCCAAGGCAGCAAATGACGAACAGATTAGTAGAATTGGCAATCAAACAGGCGGAAGGGTATTTTTATTTTTGAGTACCGATGATTTTTGGCGAGACTTCGAGCATCTCAAAAAAAATGGAGTAAAAATAATCCGTGAACCATCCGAAGAAATCTACGGAACAGTCGCAGTATTCGCCGATTTGTACGGCAATCTTTGGGATTTGATTGAATACAAAAAATAATGCCCATCCGGCAGGACAGGCACTGTGGTTAGTTTGATGATAGTCGGTAATTACAACACTTCTGAAATATCGGCCAATGGTAAATTAAACGCATCGGCTACTCCTTGATACACAACTTTTCCTTGTACGACATTCAAACCTTTTTTCAACTCTACGTTGTCGGTACAAGCTTTTTTCCATCCTTTGTTTGCTAACTGAATAGCATACGGAAGGGTAGCGTTTGTCAGAGCCAATGTCGAAGTATATGGCACTGCACCCGGCATATTGGCTACACAATAATGCACTACGTCGTCGATGATAAATGTTGGGTTCTCATGCGTTGTTGGTGTACAGGTTTCGATACAACCCCCTTGGTCAACCGCCACATCGACAACTACCGTACCCGGACGCATCAATTTCAACATATCGCGAGTAATCAAATGTGGAGCTTTTGCCCCCGGAATCAACACCGCACCTACGATTAAATCTGCCGACTTAATAGCCTCACGGATATTGTAATCGTTCGACATAATCGTTGTTACGTTCTGCGGCATAATATCCGACAAATAACGTAAACGTGGCAAGCT
>JALOLV010000326.1 GCA_025455785.1 Spirosomataceae bacterium
CCTTGGATTATCACGACCAAAGACAAAAATACTTACTACGGTTTTGTCGTTGGCGACGGCGAAACCATTACGCTAAAAGATGCGGCCGGACAAATAACAAGTCTTAAAAAAGCAAATATCGCCAGTCGGAAACAACTCAAAAACAGCCTGATGCCCGAGCCTTCGGCAATGGGATTGAAAGAGAAAGACTTGGCCGATTTGGTCGGTTATTTGATGAAAATGCCTTTGGCAGAGTAAAATTTATCGGTGGTACGGCCGATTTTTAGGCTATATTCCATTAGCTTTTTTTAGATGCACAACGCCATTCTCTGAACCTAAAATCCGTTTGGCTCTGATAA
Organism: Spirosomataceae bacterium; assembly: GCA_025455785.1. Classification (GTDB taxonomy): domain Bacteria; phylum Bacteroidota; class Bacteroidia; order Cytophagales; family Spirosomataceae; genus JALOLV01. The sequence goes on from JALOLV010000326.1 coordinate 339, forward strand.
ATCGACCTAAATTGTAAGCATCGAAAATCGGAGAATCTTTATCAAAACTACCAACCCGCACCATACCCGACGAATGGATAAATTTACATTCGCCAATCCACATACCTACATGAACAATCCTTTCGGGTTTTTCGGGCGTAGCCTTTTCGCCAAAAAACAACAAATCGCCAATTTGCAGTTTTTCAAACTCATTACTTGTGTCAATCAAATCGCCACTATGAACCTGCTGCGACGCATCACGTGGCAGCAAGATTCCGTTCATTTGATAAATCATTCGGGTGTATCCGCTACAATCTACACCTTTCCACGAAGTTCCGCCCCATAAATACGGCAAACCAGTCATTTTTTGAGCTGATTTTACCAAAGATTCTTGGTTTGGACTGATACCTTTGAGCCAATCATCGTACAGAATAGCCTCTTTTTTGTGGATATATGCCTTACGGTTATCGGGATAAATTACCTCGTAGTAGTCATTCAAGATTTGATTCAAAACCAATAAATTACCCCAAGTCAAATCCGATACCGTAGCGGCGTCATCGGTCGAATCGGCGTACGCAAATCCATAAGGTTTTGTGTAAATCACCTTCATTGCTTTATCGTATTTTTCGGCTTCTGTTTTATCGAATCGCACAATCGTCATGCCTTCTACCCAACCAATATAGCCATCGGGCGACTGCACCAAGTACCAATATTTTTCTTTTTCGAGTACTTTTAGCGAAGTTCCCAGCAAAGCCTGTGTGGTTAGTTCGGCGGCCTCTCGTGGCTCTTTACGGATATTCGCCACCGAAACATTCACTGCTCCGTAGATTTTTTCGCCGATTTCGGCTTCGGGCAATACCCGGACGGCATCGAACAAATCGTAGCCATTTGACCGCAACCGATTGAGCAATTCTTTTTTGGCGGCGGCAATATTGGTTTTGCCAACTAATCTTACGCTATCAACATCAACTTGGAAAACGGCAACACGTTTATCGGGAGCATATTTTTTCTTGACTTGCTCAATAATCGCCCCGATGGTCGGGCGTTGGGCTTGGGTCAATAAGCTAATTGAGATGAATAAAAATAAGAGTGCTTTTTTCATTTATTGTGAAATAGAATGGGCTGCGAAATTACGGATAATATCGCTTGAAGGGGCTTTATTTTGATAGTTTCGATAGAAATTCAAAATAAATTCAATAAAATGAAAAATAATAAGACTATTTTTCAAACGTAAAACTTTTTGTATCTGTCCCTCGTTTATATATTCAGTTACGCAGACGAAAGCCTTGTACAGCAATGTGCAAGGCTTTTTATATTTCTTTGGGCGAAAGCCCGGTTATCTTTTTTACGGCACGATTGAACGTAGCTTTTGAATTAAAACCGCAATCAAAAGCAATCGCCAGCAAAGTCAGATTCTTGTATTCGGGCAATTGAGCTATTCGCTTAAATTCTTCTACCCGAAATTCATTCACAAAATCATTGAAGTTTTTATTGAAATTCTGATTTATCGCCGCCGACAGAACAGAGGTATTTGTTTTTAGTTTTTGTGCCAAATCGGCCAGCGAAAGCTCGGGTTCGAGATAGATTTTTTGTTCGATAAATAACTTCTCTATTTTGGGTTTCCAATCCGAATAATCAATCACTGATGTTATCTTAGTCGATTCGTCTTCTATTAAGATATTTTCGAGGGGCTCGCTATCATCAAAAACTAATTTTTTAGGCTGGATTTGGGAGTATCCTTTGATTCCGACATAACAAATAATAACCACCGTAAACAAATGCCACCACCAGTCTTGCTCGAATGGTAAATTGCCCAAGAGGGTGTCTATCAAATACCACAACCATTTGAATAGTTCACCAGCAATAATCAGATAAATAAAATTCCGAAGCCATATAAAACTAATCGTTTCGGTATTCGAAAACTGGGTTTCGGCCCACTGGCGGTATTCTCGGTAAATCTTGAGCGAATGATAAAAATAATAGCCATAAGAGGCCCAAATGGCGATGTCTTCGAGCCAACCAAGCCAATATACAATCTCTGATTTATAGTAATTTTTGACGGCTTCGGGGCCTTGAATAAAGACCGTGAGATTGATAACGAAATAAATAAAATAAGGAATATAATGAAGCCAATTTTTAGGCTCAAACTTAAAGTTTCGGTTGATTTGAGATTTGAGATAAAAATAGATTGTTGGGGCAAATGCCAAATGAAAATACCTCGGAAAACCGTTTAGCTCTTCCCAAAGGATGTTTATTCCCGAAAAACCAAAGGTATAATCCTGAATCTCCATTGCCAAAAAAAACATGACAAAACCCAAGAGTTTATCCGAGAGGCGTTCTTCTTGCCACCCACGAAACCAGAGTAAGATGGCAAAAAGTAACCCTAAAAAATAGCCAAAGTGTAGAGGAGTTTGATAGATTGACATTTTTGAACGATAATTAATATACGTTTAAACCTTGATTTGTCAAATAAAGTTTTTTTATTTCGTCGAATTTACATCTTCCGCACTTCGCCGTTGCCTACAATGCCCGACATAGATTCTATCTTTCCGGGGCCAAATTGTATCACGCTACAATTACCCGTACCGTTGGCTTTCATCGAAATTTGCGAATATACCAAAACATTTCCGTTTCCGTAACTCTTGACCTTAGCCGTTTTAGCAATTAAATCCTGTGCTTTTACTTCTCCATTGCCCAGCTTAATAATATCTAAATCATCTATCCTACCTGCCAAATATACATTGCCATTACCATTGTTTTCTAATCTAAAATATCTGCCGACTATGCCCACAATCTTCACAATAGAATTACCCCGATGGCTGATAATCGAAGACTCAGGCAGGCTCACTTTGATTTTGATATGGGTATCTTCGAGATACAAACGCCCGTTTTTGTTATTTTCGAGCCACAATTTTAGCTGATTTTCGGCATCATCTTTTTCTACTCTCAGTAATGGTTCGAGGTTGTCATCAATCGTTACATGAATCGAGAATGGCTTGCCAATTTCTACTTCAATTTTACCATCGAAATCTTCAAACGAAACTTTATCAAAGCCTTTGAAATCGAAACTCTTTGAAACTACTCGTCCCGAGCCTCTCAATGGCCCTTTTTGAGCTTCTGCTACAATCACCGACGCGATGATTGATAAAATAATTAGTGTTAGCTTTTTCATAATTTTTTATTTTTCAGTATTAAATTTTGCGTTATAATTTGTAATCCTGCTTTCATCAAAAACAACTCGGCGGTTGGGTTTGCCTTCTAATTCAAACTTGCCATTTACAACAAATTTCACCTCGGCGAATTTGTAGCCAGTCGTTGCCGAAACTTTGACGGTATAAAGACTGTCTTTTTTGATTGGATTCATGGGCAAATCAGCATCCCAGCTCAATGGCTTACCTTCGCCTCTAAGACCAACCGTTTCAATTTTTTCTTTTACATTGCTCACATCAAGCGTAAAAACGACCGTCTGCTCGTAAGATTTCTGAACACAGCCCAAGGCAGTAATCATCAGAAATGTGATAAAAAATAGCTTTTTCATAATTGATATTGATTGAATTTAGAGTTTTTTAGCAATAAGATTGTCGATTCCGAATCTTCCTGAGCCTTGAATAAGATAAAACAGACTCACGGGTAGCATGTTCCACATACCATTGTGCATTTGTTGCATAAAAATCGCCACGAACATCGTGCAGAAAATCAGAAACGAAAACAAGCGGGTTTGAAGCCCAACAACCCAGAAGATTCCACCAACGGCCTCGCTGAATGCTCCCATCCATGCAAAAAATGCAGGAAACATGGCGAAGATTCCGCCGTATTCGGCTACGTCATTCGGAAACCAAAACGACACCTCAAAGAACCCCAGATTGTTATCGACTGGCGACCACGGTAAGCCGAACTTAGCCGAGCCAAAATCGGCAGTGAGTAAATATCCATAAACAATTCTCGGAACCGCAAGAAGCAAATCTTGCCACCAAAACGGCATTTTAATTGGGTCGATTAATCTTTTTAATAGCTTTTTCATAATATTTTTTGAGTGATAATACTGATTTTGAATGAAT
>JALOLV010000327.1 GCA_025455785.1 Spirosomataceae bacterium
ATGACAGGCCTCGCAGCAGCGTACATCGCCACCAAACAAGGAGTAAAAGTAACGGTTATCGAAGGTAGCGATAAATTCGGTGGTTTATTGAACACTTTTGAGATTGGCGGTAACCAATTAGAGCATTATTATCACCATTTTTTTACACAAGATGCCGAGCTACGCTGGATGCTCGAAGACTTGGGAATTGCCGATAAGACATTCTTCAAAAAAACAACAATGGGGGTTTTTCGTAACGGAAAAATCTACGATTTCAATTCGCCGATTGATTTATTGAAGTTCAAACCAGTAGGAATTATCGGTAAAATCAGATTTGGTTTGACGAGTTTATTTCTCGGAAAAATCGCTAAATGGCCCGAAAACGAAGGAGTACCAACCTTAGATTGGTTTTACAAATGGGCGGGTAAAGACATAACCGATGCCCTCTGGAAACCCATGCTCGACATTAAGTTTGGGCCTTATGCCAAACAAGTGCCATTGGCTTGGATGATTGGGCGTTTGGCTCAAAGACTGAACTCTCGCAAGGGCGGCGACGAACGCCTCGGGTATATTTCGGGTAGTTGGAAAACCCTCATGGATAGATTAGTCTCGAAACTCCAAGAAATGGGTGTCGAATTAATCAAAAATGAGCCAGTTACCGAATTTAAGATTGAAAATAACCAATTAATGGGGATTAAAACAAAGAATCAGACCATCGAAGGTGGTAAGTTTTTGGTTACGATTCCTCAAATTTATATCAACGATTTGCTCAAAGATAAACTCAAAACGGGCAAAAACATTGAGTATTTTGGTGCAGTTTGTACGATTCTCGAATTAAAAAAATCATTCAGTAATATTTATTGGATGAATGTTGCCGATGCGGGATTTCCGTTTGGTGGCGTGATTGAGCATACCAATTTTATCCCGAAAGAAGAATACAACGGCTCGCACATCGTTTACTTATCTCGCTACTTTGCCATGACCGAAGATTTGGCAAACATGACCGAAGAACAGATAAAAGAACGGATGATTCCGCCATTGAAAAAGATAAATCCAGCGTTTTCGGAGGATTGGATTAAGAATGTCTATGTTTTCAAGACCAATGTGGCTGCCACAGTCTGCGACTTGAATTTTAGCGAAAAAGTGCCTTCGTGCAAAACCGAAATTGATAATCTGTATCTGGCCAATATGGCTCACATTTACCCCGACGAACGCAGTACCAATAACTCAATCAGAGTTGCCGCCGAAGCGTGTCAGGTCATGGGAATCAATACCGATTTTGTACCATACGGGGCATCACTGAGCGGAAAAATAGGGTTTAATCGCTGATACCGCTGATTAAATTTTTGATTTCGCTGATGCGGAATTGATTGTAAATTAATAAAATAGAATAATAACCTTCACAAAAATCAGCCGAAATAAGCAATCATGATAAGTATTGTAATACCAATTTATAACGAAGAAGAAAATTTAGACAACCTATACAACAGGCTCACGGCTGCGGCTCCAAGCTGGAACGAAGACTATGAAATTGTTTTGGTAGATGATGGGTCGAGAGATAAATCACTAACCATGATGAGAGTCATGGCTGCCAAAGATAGCCACGTTAAGGTTGTTAAATTATCTCGTAATTTTGGACATCAACCTGCTATTTCGGCTGGTATCAAGGTTGCCAAAGGCGATGCTATCATCATCATGGATGGCGATTTGCAAGACCCACCCGAAGAACTTTATCGCTTCTTAGACAAATGGCGTGAAGGCTACGAGGTAGTCTATGCAGTCCGTACCAAACGCAAAGAAGGTTTCTTCAAAAAACTGGCATACAGCTCATTCTATCGACTTTTGGCTTGGGTTTCGGATATTGAAATTCCGCTCGATTCGGGTGATTTCTGCGTCATGGATAGAAAAGTGGTAAATGTATTGGTCGAAGAAATGCCCGAACAAATCCGCTTTGTACGTGGTATGCGTGCCTATGCAGGTTTTAAGCAAGTCGGTGTTACCTATGAGCGTGCCGAGCGTGCGGCTGGTGAGGTAAAATATACATTCAAAAAACTGATGAAACTCGCCCTCGATGGTTTGTTCGGTTTTTCGAGTTTTCCGCTTCGATTGGCAACTTACATGGGTTTTTTCATTTCGATTCCTTCATTTTTAGTTGGAATTTTCTTTATTCTGCACCGAATTATTGGTTTTAAAGTATTCGGTCATTCGCCCGAAGAAACCCCCGGAACGGCAACTTTGGCGGTTGGAATGTATTTTTTGAGTGGTGTTATTTTGATTATTCTCGGAATCTTAGGCGAATACATCGGTCGAATCTACATCGAGGTCAAACGCCGCCCATTCTTTGTGATTGATGAGGTGATTGAAAAGAAAAGCTAAAAGCCTTGCAACCATTTTGGTTACATTTTTGTATATTTGGGAATGAGAGTTGTTGCTGTAAAAACATTAAAGAACTTTTGGGAAAAAGAATCACTTGCAGAGCAAGCTCTAAAAAGTTGGTATGAAGAAGCCGAAAAAGCAACGTGGAAATCGCCTCAGGAGTTAAAACAGCAGTACGTCAACGCCTCAATTTTATCAAACAAAAGAGTGATTTTTAATATTCACGGCAATAAATACCGACTCATTGTAGATATCGAATATCGCTTACAAATCGTATTTATTGTATGGATAGGTACTCATGACGAATACGATAAAATTGATGCAAAAAATATCAATTATGTTAAGATTAATTAAAAATGAGGAGCAATATGAAGAAGCATTAGAACAAATTTATGTTTTAATGCAAGAAAACATCTTGCCAGACTCAGCCGATGAAGTAAACCTTGAGATTCTGACTTTGTTGGTTAAAGAATACGAGAAAGAGCATTATCCGATAACTCCCCCAAACCCGATAGAAGCAATCAAATTTAGGCTCGAACAAATGGGTTTGAAAGAGTCTGAATTGAGCAAAATTTTAGGAAATAGAAGCCGAAAATCGGATATATTGAATGGCAATAGAAAGCTAAGTCTTTCGATGATTCGGACACTTCACAAAAAATTAAATATCCCAGCCGAAATCTTAATTTCGGAATATTAAAACGTTTATTAATCATGTACATAGATTTTGAAAAAATGCCGCAGGATGCCCGCTTGTGGGTATATCAGGCAAATAGAGATTTGACAGGGGGGGAAGTTGATGTAGTACAAGCCAATTTGCAAAATGCAACCCAACAATGGGCTGCACACGGAGTGCCGTTATTGGCTTCGTTCAAAATACTTTATAATCGTTTTGTAATTGTGGCTGTAGATGAAGGTCAAAATGCCGCAAGTGGTTGCTCGATTGATGCCTCGACACGTTGGCTAAAAGAATTAGGCAATCACCTAAACATTGATTTCTTCGACCGCTCGCAGGCCTTTTTCAGGCAAAGCAACAGGTTACGGCTGGAATAATTAATGCTGAAACCTTGGTATTTGTCAATAATATTCAACACGTTTCTGATTTAGCAACTAACTGGCAAATCAAGGCTTCTGATTCTTATCTAAAAAAATACTTTGTAGTTCAAACTGCCTAATTCAAAATTTTACAACTTACCAAAATATTATGTGCGATACTGTTAAATCGGTATCGCATTTTTTTATGCGATTTGTCAAACTCCCCAAAAGCCCCTCTATTTATCCCAAGACTTTGACATTCTCCCCAAACCATTGATAATCAACCCTTTGATTTGGCTCAAAATAGCATATCAGCTTACCTTTGCTTCATAAAATTATGAAAAAGCCATTTTAAAAATTACCATAACTAAATATCAACAATGGAAACGCTTATTTACAAATCGTCAATTTTCATTCATATTCTCGCTGGTTTTTTATCGCTGGCTCTCGGTCTTGTGGCGATGATTGCCAAAAAAGGTAGTCAAATTCATAATCGGGCTGGACTCGTCTTTTATTGGTCGATGACCGTCATTTTTATTACTACTATTATATTTATGATTCTCGACCCAACGAGTCTTAGGTACCAATTCTTTCTGACAATCGGTATCGTGAGTTTTTATCCAAATTGGTCGGGCAGGCGGATGTTATCCATGAAAAAAGGAATCAACCCAACCACAATCGACTTAGCGGCAGCATGGACAATCGGACTTTCTGGACTAATTATGTTGGGATACTCTATTTACGGATTTTTGAATACAAAGCAGTTTCAGGGCTTAGAATATTTATTTTTGGTATTCGGAATCGTCAGCTTGGCAAATGCTTATGGCGATTTAAAAATTTATCTTGGATACCAAAAAGCCGAAAAAATGCACTGGTTTTTGGCTCATGGTGGCAAAATGATGGGGGCGTATTCGGCAGCTTTGACGGCTTTTTGTGTCAATATCGTTCCGAGGTATTTCCCAGCCCAAACTCCATTCTTTGTATTTATCCTAACTTGGGTTTTGCCGGGATTTTTGATTGGAATAATATCGGGTCGAATCATCAAAAATTATAAAAAGAAGTTTAAGATGGTTTAAATTAAAAACGCTGACAGGGTTTTGTCATCGGGCATTTTCAACCCCGTCGGCGTTAGTTATATTTACCAAACATATAATTTAGAAAATATATTAGTACCATCCACCTCGTGCAGATAATTCTGGCTATCGGCCCAAGACTGACCATTCACCAAAAATTTGTAAGTATGTTCGCCTTGGGGGAGTGTAACCTCACAGACCCAAAAACCATTTTCTTTATTCATCTTTATTGCATTCTTACGCCAATCACTAAACTCACCGATGAGCGACACCCGCTCGGCTCCTTCAAAATCGGGTAATCTAAAAACAACTTTACCGTTTTCTTGCTTACCGAAGAGGGTTAGCAGATAATCGTCAGGGGCAACCTTCATCACTTTATCAAAGTACATCTTGGCTTTTGTAGCCTCATTTTGACGGCGGTATGCCACCCCAAGCCATGTCGATATACTTAGTTTGTTGGGGTGGTGTCTCGATAATACTTCTAAAAATTTAATAGCGTCATCTACTTTGCCTTTTCCGATTAGACCAATTGCCCAATTGAGAGCGTCATCGTTATCAAAATTATACACTTTATTGGTTTGTTTGTGTAGATTTTGGTATTTCTCAATTGTAGTATTTATATTTTCTTTTGAATAGGTTTCGGTTAATACATTTTTGATATTTTTCGGGAAATACTCCTCTAAATCTCTATGATGATTCGCCTTGCTAAGTTCTTCTTCGAGATTTATCAATGAAACAGTAGTAAAATCATTTTTCTGAAATAAATGAATCTTTTTGTTGATTAAATCAATTGCCATTGAATAATTGGTTACTAAATTGTTGGGATTCTTTTGGCTTGATTTTTCTAAGATTTTTGTAACATAATCTAAATCATAGTTTTGTGTAGCTGATAAATACTGCATGGCCACATCTCGGCGGTGGCATTGCTCTTTATAATTATTATCGATTCGGTAATTGGTAAGAGCAAACGAGGTATGCTTTTTTAAGACTACGTAGCCACCCGTAATAGTGGCGTAGTTGCCAGTAGCATCAGCAATAAACAATTGTGCCGATTTGAGTTTAACTAAATTATACTTTTCAATGAATCTAAGGGCTTCTTCGACAGTCTGGCAGGTACTCAATACATCATTGACAACTTCTTTTTTTCTATCTTTCTTTTGTTGGTCTTTTTTAATTTCAATTTCTTCGATAGCGGTATAGTCCATAAAAAGCCCGTACTGATTCATACCTCCTTGCGGAAACTTGTGCGTAAGTTTATTGAGTAGTCTATTGTTTAATTTCTCCGACCAAAGTACGTAACCATATCGGCCCTTATGAGCCGCAAAATACCAAAATTTGTACTGCTTTGTTTTGTATTCATCCTCATTATTACCAACCCAGACGTTTTTGCCATCATTGGCAATAAATATGGTGCAGGCATTCACAAAAGAGATATTGAGTACAAACCCAAACGCCAAAAGAGATTTAAGTAATGTTTTTTTCATAATTGATAATAATTGAATCCCCGACAGAGTTTTGAACCCTGTCGGGGCTAAAGAAATCTTATAATCTTACTCCAAAAGAAATCAAGTTACCATTTATTCCGTTTCCTTCTCTAAACATCGGTGTCATTTCATAACGAGCAAAGACCGCAAACCCGCTTCTTCCCATTTCGGCAGCCAATCCGTAGTGAAACTTATTCAAATTATACGCTCCTTGGTTGCGTTCGGTACCGTTTTGGCTATCTTTGGTTTTGGTATAACTGCCCAATCTCACACCACCATAGGCACCAACGCCCAACCGCCAATTGCTTTCTTTAAACCCAATTTGAAGCATCAAAGGCACATTAAAATTAAAGGTCGTCAGCTTAGATTTATCCAAAACCCTACCAGCATCCACAAAGTCAGTGGTACCGTCATTAAATCTCGCAAGGGTTACATCATCTTTAAACATCAAATTATTCCAAGCCAATTCCCAACCAGTTGCCATTGCCAAATCTACCTGACCACCCGTTACGAGCCTGTGGTTTTTACGCCATTGCAAAGCTACAAATCTCGATTGAAGGTTGTTTAATTCTGGTAAATTCTGCGTGTTTGTGTAATTATTCAATCCAAGATATAAACCAAAATCTTTATGATGAAAGATACTTGACTTTTTGGTGTGGATTACTCTTTCGTCGTTTTCTTCGACATCCTGAGCCATTGCTCCAAAGTGTAATGTAGTTGCTAATGCAAATGTGGCGATTGTTACTATGAGCTTTTTCATTTCCGTAAAAAATTAAATGTTTCTTGAATGATTTTCTATGATTCGACCCAAACAGATACATCAATATCTATTCAAATCTTATTGTTAGAATCTCAAAAAACTGCCGGCGGAATTTTGAAATTAGCTTTTCTTGCTTTACATAAACAAGATGCAGAAACAGTTGTGAGAGGTTGCATAAAATTTAAAAATATTTTATAAGTAATTGATAATCAATCAAATAAATTTAATTTTGAATAAATAAAGTTATGCAAGCATACTAAACAGACGCATTTTTTATATCTTTGAAAATAATTGTACAACGACTTTGTAAGTCGTTGCCCGAGTACCTCAAAACTGTATCAACCTTATCGTACATGAAAAATACGCAAGTTAAACTTATTCAGAGACCCATCGGTGAGCCTACCGATGCTTGTTGGCAAATTGAAGAAAACGAATTACCGACCATAGCCGAAAACCAAGTATTGGTAAAAGT
>JALOLV010000328.1 GCA_025455785.1 Spirosomataceae bacterium
TTTCAATACTACCACTAACAAACACCAGTTTTGGAATGGCAGTGCTTGGGTCGATTTGATTGCGAGTAATAACACCGCAAGACCGACTTTTTATGTAGATGGCCGCAACCTAAAAGACCCTTGTGGCAATACCGTTATCTTGAAAGGGGTCAATAAAATGAATGTCTGGACCGACCAAGATGGGACTTCGATACCCGAAATCGCTCAGACAGGGGCAAATTGTCTTAGGATTGTTTGGACAACGACTCTCAACGGTTCGCCAACCAACGATGTCAAGCTCGATAGCCTTATCTCAAAATGTATCCAAGCCAAAATGATTCCGATGGTAGAGATTCACGATGCTACCTGCAATCTATCTGCTTTACAAGTAGCCCTTGATTATTGGAAACGCCCAGCTATTCTATCAATCATCAATAAATATAAACACGCGTTGTTGCTTAATATCGCCAACGAACCCGGCGATTGGCAAAGTACCGCTCAGCAATTTGAAGATGCCTATACCGATGCTATCACACAACTACGCAACGCCGGAATCACCGTTCCGCTCGTAATTGATGGAGTAGATTGTGGCAAAAACCTCGAAATCATCGTCCAGAAAGCCCCAACCCTGATAGACCATGACCCTCTGCATAACCTTTTATTTTCGGTACATACTTACTGGCCGATGAATAATGGTGCAACTCCAGCTTTTATAACGGCACAATTTGAGGCTGCTGTAAACGCAAATGTACCATTTATCATCGGAGAGCTATCAAAATACGGTGCTTGGGCTGGCAATGGTGTGAGTGTGTGTAGCACGGCGGGTATGGTAAATTATGAATGGATGGCTACCGAATGTCAGCGTCTTGGAGTTGGCTGGCTGGCTTGGGAGTGGGGGCCGGGTAATTCAGGCGGCGGAGACCCTCTCTGCACTGTCATGGACATGACAACAAACAATACTTACGCAACCCTAACTGGTTGGGGGCTGGCACTGGCAACTAATACTACTTATGGATTAATAACTGCCCAAAAAACGGCATATATACAAAACGGATTCAAAAACTGTAACTAAAAATAACGCCATGAAAACAGAAGAGTTGTTGCACGTGGGTAGCCGAAAAAGATTCGATACCCAAGAGATTATCATGCTCGAAGCCTACGAAAACTACACCAAAGTACATCTTGTGTCGGGGCAAGTATTCATTAGCTCGACTACCCTAAAAAAGATTGAAGCACGTCTTAAAGATAATCCAAATTTTTTCAGAACACATAAAACCTATTTGGTAAATCTGAGATACGTAACAGCCATGAAAGAGAAATCTGTCGAGATTGAACACTGCCGTAATGTGACGCTTTCGAGACGACGGAAAGGTCGGATGCAGATGATTTTTGAGGCATTAAATTTCTAATTTTTAACTTTTACAAACCATGAAAAAAACAATTTTATTCTTGATTGTAGTAGCCTTTTTCTCAAACAAGGGCTTTTCGCAAAGCACCGAAATCATCCCCAATCAAGGGGTATCGGTTCCGCAGTTTACAACTGTATTTATCAATAGCATGACTACCCAGCCAAAAGGCACAGTGGTTTTTGATTCGGATTTGAACGTGATGAAATACTACGATGGTACTACTTGGCAAACCATGAGTGGCGGTGGCGGTGTTGGCTGGCAGGTTAATGCTAATGATATTTCAAATACTAATTCGGGGAATGTCGGTATCGGTACTATTTCACCGCTCTCGAAATTGACAGTAAATGGGTCGGCCAGTTTGGGTAAAACCACCGTCGGTGATGCTGCTTTATCTGCGGGTTCAGGGGGGGCAATTACGGCTGGAGGTGGCTTTTTTGTCTCTCATGGCGAATCATCAGGAGGGCCGTTTCCGATATTTACCAATAAATCTTTGCAGATGGATGGTTCACGAATACAGGCGGTCTCGGGTATTTTGGGTAATTCTTCGGCTGCTCGAATCTTAATCAACCCTTTCGGTGGTAATGTGGGTATCAATACTGGCTCAAATACGGTTTTGTCCAATTTATTGGTACATAAATCAACGAGTGCAAATTTTGGGAGTGCCGTTTTTAAGGGTACTACTCATTATTCACATTTTCATTTCGATACCAACGAAGACACCTACATCAGAGGTGGAAAAGACGGTAGCCACGTAATAATTAATGATATTGTGGGCGGTAATGTTGGCATTGGGGTTTACCCATATACCTATAAGTTAGAAGTAAACGGCACAGCTCGCACTAAGGAAGTAATCGTAGAAACTGGCTGGGCAGATTATGTTTTTGAGGACAATTATAAACTTAAATCTATTGATGAACTGGAGGCTTTTGTAAAAGAAAATAAGCATCTACCAAATATCCCGAAAGCTTCTGAAATTGAGACAAACGGCTTAAAAGTAGGCGAAACTAACAAAGCTATGATGGAGAAAATCGAAGAATTGGCTCTGTATATCATCCAGTTGAAAAAAGAAATTGATGTTTTGAAAGCTAAAAACTAACTATCAACATGAAAAAAAATATAGATATATTTCGATTGTTTTTTTGCATTTACTTGATTCAAATCTCGGTTTTTGCACAAAATAATCAACCCGTTGAAATCAAAAATGAAGCACCCATTCAGGCTGTGGGTATTTCATTTGATAAAATCGCAAAATATCATCGGGAGCATCCTGATTTGAAAAAAACAATCATTAAAGCAGAAAATAACGGTGTAAAAAACCCTAAGTTCGAGACGATTCGAAATAAAAAAACACCTAAAAATCTTGAATCGAAACCAATGGGACAAATGATAGAGGCAAATCCTGATATTTCAACAAAAAATGCGAGAGTCAATGAGCCATTTCCTTGTAGGAATTTTGGAGCCTTAAATCAGTTAAATAATTCTATTCCGCCCGATGTAAATGGTGCCGTTGGATTTAATCATGTAATGACCACCCTCAACGACCAAGTGCGAATTCAGGATAAAAACGGAAATATTCTCTCCACCGTAACCTTACTTGCTTTTTTTCAGGCTGCTTTTGGTGGAGTAACCGATGTCTTTGACCCCAAAATTACCTACGACCCGTACAATCATCGGTATATTTTTGTTGTGGCAGCCCAACGCCGCTCGGCAGCTTCATCATTTATTTTGGCAATTTCTCAATCAGCCGACCCAACCGCAGGGTGGTGGTTTTATCAAATTGATGCCGATGGTGATGACAACGAATGGTTTGATTATCCATCAATGGGATTCAACAAAAAATGGATTATGGTCAATGGAAATATGTTTGGCAATCCGCTTGCTGATGGTGGTTCGACCATCAGGCGTAATTTTGTTTTTCGTAAATTCGACCTTTATGCTGGTGCAGGTACAACCTACAACTCTTGGGATGTAAGTGCTTACAGTACGATTTGCCCTGCAATCACCCTTGACAATAATATCGAAGAACTCTGGTGTGTAACCAACGATGATGTAAACGACAACGACCTCCGGCTTTTTAAAGTTTCAGGCGGATATACCACCCCAAGTTTTACAGAGGAGGGCTGGATAACTGTCGGAACAGACTGGGCACCTACTGGCCCGACTGCTCCTCAATCTGGTGGTACTGGCATTGATGCAGGCGACCACCGAGTACAAAGTGTTTTTTATCGTGGCGGAAGCCTTTGGAGTGCCCAAACCGTTTTCTTGCCAGTTTCTAATCCAACTACGGCAACTGCACAATTCGTCAGGATGAACCCTTATGCCGAAACTCATATCGAAACAATCAGAGTAGGTAGTAGCTCTACATCCATGTTTGCGTATCCGAGTGTTGCAATCAACGCTGACGGAGATTTATTTACGGGTTTTGCAGCTTTTTCTACCACTACTTTTGCGAGTGGATGGACCATGTATCGCCGAAATGGGTCTTCTACATTTAATTTTTTCAATATTGCCAATGGCTTAGGAAATTATGTGGCGAATGATTCAAAGAAGATGATAGAACTGCTTGGACGATTCAAGAATTTGCCAATACAGGTAATTCTTGGGCTACCAGTTGGGCAAAGATTTGCCCTGCAAACTGCCCAACGACTCTTTCGGTTTCGGGTACTTATGGAAGCGGGACGCTGAGAAAATGGGAGGCAACCAATTATGTAAACTCTACGGCTGTCAATAACAGTGGAACCGAAATCAAGTATGATGCAGGCACAAAAGTTACGCTTTCGCCAGGTTTTAGAGTAAGAGAAGGTGGCAAATTCAAGGCTTATATCGAAGGATGTGGCAATAATTGAATCTGTATTGAGCGGTATATATCAAAATAAAAAGCGAACTGAATAAAACGTATTTATCAATGAAATATCTGATTGCCCACATACACTTTTAGAGGTGCTTTTTAAGGTAAAATGTAAATATTTATTGGTACTAAAACCA
>JALOLV010000329.1 GCA_025455785.1 Spirosomataceae bacterium
ACTCCATTAATTGTTTTTGCGATTACTTTTTGAGTAAAACTTTCCCAAACAATCAATAAAACGTTAGGTTTTTGAATCTCTTTTTTTATAACAAAATCAGTATTACCTGAGCGAGAGTAGAGTTCTTTGATATTATTGGTCAATTCCTCTTTGGGTAAATACGTGAATGGATTTACTTTCTCATAATTTCCGTTCACCAATGAGCCAAAGAAATTCCATGTTGCGTTTACTGCTGCGATATTCGCAAAATTATTGTTTGAAAAATAAACTGTACTTTGGTTCATTGGGGCAAGCTGAAACCCTCCCCGAATCGGTATTATCAAGGCGGCAGTGATAACCAAAACCAAAGGTACCATATAGCGATTTGGTGTATAAACCCAGCTATTGATATTTTTGGTAATTACCCTGTAAACGATGTAGGATGCTACAATAAGCAAAAGAATAAAACTCAGAATCAATTGAAATATGGGTGATGAACTCACCGAGGCCCATGCCTCTTTCGGAGATTTTAAATAATAAAGAGGTGTTGCGTCAATCCGGTATCCCCAAGTGTTAAATACCTGTAAATCAATTACTATTAGCAACGATATGATGAATACCATCACGAAAGTATATGAAAATATCCAATTTTCGAGGCGGCTCTTTTTGACAAAATTTGAAAAACAAACCAACAAAAATGGTAGAATTGATAAATAACCAGCCATTGAGAAATCCATTCGGATTCCGTTCCATAAAATCCCCCAAACGGTTTCTAAGGTTAATAATTTTGTGTCTTCGATATGATAACCTAAAAAAATGATTCGGGCAGCGACAAAAAATATTACCCAAAATCCGTAATAAAGCAATAAAAAATAAAGGCGTTCACGCATGATTCAAATTGGTAATTCTAATTTTCCCTCAAATATACCCGAAAGTTTGTTTTAGTGTTGAACAAATTATTAATTTGTCGAAACGTTAGTACAATAAAACTCAATTTATGAATTTTTAGAAATTATGGCAAGATTAAGATTTAAAGCTGTCGAAGAGGCTCAAAGCCGACAGCCCGTAAAAGTTGAGATTCCGACTGGAAAAGTAACCGAATATTTTAGTTCAAATACTTTCAATGACGAGGTCATGCGTGCGATGCTCTCGCCCGAGGCATATATGAAAGTAACGAACGCTATCAAAGCTGGTGATAAAATTGACCGTGAGATTGCCGACGAAGTGGCTTCTGCCATGAAGGCTTGGGCGGTTTCTCGTGGTGCTACACATTACACACACTGGTTTCAACCACTCACAGGTGGTTCGGCTGAGAAGCACGATGCCTTTTTTGATATTACCATGGAGGGTAAAGCCATCGAAAAATTCAAAGGCTCGGCGTTAGTCCAACAAGAACCTGATGCTTCGTCTTTTCCGAGTGGTGGGATTCGAGCAACATTCGAGGCTCGTGGATATACCGCTTGGGACCCAACCTCGCCAGCATTCATTATGTTTAACGATGCCGGTACAGGTACGCTTTGTATCCCATCTGTTTTCGTATCCTACACTGGTGAATTGTTAGATTCTAAAACCCCTTTGTTGAAATCTTTGAGTGCATTGGACAAAGCCGCAACCGAAGTTGCCATTATATTTGACCGTCATGTAGAAAAAGTTTCGGCAACATTGGGGGCAGAACAAGAATATTTTTTGGTTGATAAGGCTTTATTTAATGCCCGACCAGATTTGATTATGGCGGGCCGCACAGTTTTTGGACACAATCCTGCTAAAGGACAACAACTCGAAGACCATTATTTTGGCTCGATTCCGCCTCGTGTCAATGCGTTTATGGTAGATTTTGAGTTTGAAGCCATGCGTTTGGGCATTCCAGTTCGTACTCGACATAATGAAGTTGCACCTGCTCAATTCGAGGTAGCTCCGACTTTTGAAGAAGTCAATTTGGCTTGCGACCATAACATCCTATTAATGGATTTAATGCGAAAAATTGCCAAAAGACATAATTTTGAGGTGTTATTTCACGAAAAACCTTTTGCGGGTATCAATGGGAGCGGTAAACACAACAACTGGTCGATGGGTACCGACACAGGGGTAAACTTACTCGGCCCAAGTACTAAACCGAAAGAAAGCCTACGATTTGTAACATTTTTGGTAAATGTAATGAAGGCCGTACACGACAACGCCGACTTGCTCAGGGCATCAATAGCATCGGCAGGAAACGAACACCGTTTGGGTGCGAACGAAGCCCCTCCTGCGATTATCTCAATTTTTATGGGTGCTCAATTAACAAAAGTTTTGGAAGACCTCGAAAATAAGGAAATTGTATCAATTGATAAAGGCGAAAATGCCTACATTAAACTCGGATTAAATCGTTTACCTTCAATTTTACTTGATAATACCGACCGTAATCGTACTTCTCCATTTGCATTCACGGGTAATAAATTTGAGTATCGTGCTGTGGGTAGTTCGGCAAATTCATCTCAACCGATGATTGCCTTGAATACCATTGTTGCCAATCAGTTAATCAAATTTAGAGAAGAGTATGATGCCGAAATGGCGGTTCATGAGGGCAAAAAAGAGGAGGTAATTGTCAAAATCCTGAAAAAATATATCAAAGAATCCAAAAGAATACTCTTTGAAGGTAATGGCTATTCTGACGAATGGGCAGAGGAAGCTGCCCGCCGTGGATTGTCGAATGTGGCAAGTACACCAGAGGCATTGAAGGCGTATTTACGCAAAGATTTTATCGAAATATTTGAGAAAATGGGTGTCTTGACCGAGAGAGAAATCCATGCCAGATACGAGATAGAATTGGAAAATTATACTAAGAAAATTCAAATTGAATCTCGTGTTATCGGAGATTTGGCCATGAATCACGTAGTTTCGACAGCCATTAAGTACCAAGCCAGTTTGGTTCAAACAGCAAAATCTCTTAGAGAAATGGGCTTAGAAAAAGAAGCTGAACCAGTTATTAGTATCATTCGTGAAATTTCGGAGCGAGTTGCAGAAATTACTAAATTGACCGATGCAATGACCGAAGCCCGTAAGAAAGCCAATGCGATAGATGATGTCGAAGAAAGAGCAAAACTCTATGGCACAGAAGTTAAAGATTTCTTCGATTCGATTCGTTATCACGTTGATAAACTCGAATTAATCATTGATGACGAAGACTGGCCATTAGTAAAATATCGTGAAATGTTGTATATTCGATAAATCATTCCAACCTTTTTTACAAAAAGTCTGTCAGTATGGCAGACTTTTTGTATTTTTAGAATAAAAACAAATTTTGATGAATCGAATTATCCTATTTGTATTCTTATTGTTTCAGATTTTTTGTCTTTCTGCTCAAGAAAATGTAACATTTTTTGAAGTACCCGAAAACTTACAATTTTACCAAAGAGAAGCAGGTTTTAAATCAAGAGTGCCGATTTCTGGTAGAGTTAATGCTACTGCTTATGACAAAATTTCGGTACTGGTACAGCGAAATAATTCTTTTTATACTTATCAAAGACAAAACCTAAGTTACACTAATAATGCAGACTTCAATTTTACTTTCGAGATAAAATCCGAATTGGCCGAATATTCTTTTTCAATTTATTTACATAAGTCGAATGATTCGACCCTTGTAACCAAAAAGAGTAGAGTCGTTTCGGGTGAAACCATTTTGGTTTATGGCCAATCCAATGCCCAAGCCGTCGATTACATAGACCAATACTCATATACAAACCAATATTGTAGAACGATTAATTTATACGATTTTCAAAATAAACAGGGTTACTGGGTTGATTTTAAAGATGATAACAAACATTATAACGGTGTATTTGCTTTGGAATTAGCTCGAAATTTACTTGAGAAGTATAAAGTGCCAATTTGCCTCTTAAATGGCTCGGTTGGTTCAAAAACTTTAGCAGAATTATCTCAAAGGAATGACTCTAACCACCAAGACCCCAGCACATTGTA
>JALOLV010000042.1 GCA_025455785.1 Spirosomataceae bacterium
CCTTCACGTGTACGCTCACCCACACCAGCAAATACCGAAAGACCCGCATAAGCCTTCGCGATGTTGTTGATAAGCTCTTGAATCAATACGGTTTTACCTACACCCGCACCACCAAATAAACCAATCTTACCACCTTTTACGTAAGGAGCAAGAAGGTCGATTACTTTGATACCTGTGTAAAGTACCTCGGTAGATGTTGCCAAATCCTCGAATTTTGGAGCCGCACGGTGGATAGACATCCCTTTTGATGTTACTTGTTTTAAGCCATCAATGGCATCACCAACCACATTGAACAAACGACCTTTGATGTCGTCGCCAGTTGGCATTGTGATAGGGCCGCCCATGTGAACAACCTCCATGCCACGTTGCAAACCTTCGGTACCGTCCATCGCAATAGTACGAACACGGTCTTCGCCAAGGTGCTGTTGGCATTCAAGAATAACTTTTTGTCCGTTAGCTTTTGTAACGTACAATCCATCCAAGATTGCAGGAATCTGCGAACCCGCCCCCTCGAAGCTCACATCCACAACTGGTCCGATTACCTGAGAAATTTTGCCTGTATTAGCCATATATGAAGTATTTTTCAACTAAGATTTTGTAGAAATCCGAATGAATACTTGTGTTTTTTGTTGTTAGTATGCTTTCGGGACGCAAAATTATGAAATGAAAATCTGAAAACCAATATTTATCAAGCAGTTTTTTGTATTTTTTTTAGAGAAAAGCATCATTTCATCGAAAATAATAGGAGTAAAAGAAGTTTCGGGGATAGCTCAACTCCAAAACACAAAAGGTTCTTTGGGGGATTCGATAAAACGCTGTCAGAAAATATTTTTAAATCCCGATTAAAAAAAATGTATTTTTGTAGAAGCAATTACCCAAAAAGTAAGTTCTGAGTCGCTATACAACTCATATAATTTGGTTTACACGAATCACGATGTGTACCAAAGTGGATGTCAAAATCGAAAAAAAATGGCGAAAAAGAAATCATTGAAAGAACGAATGGCCGAAAAACTCTCGGCATCCGATATCAATTATTTACTAAAAAATGCTGAGAATTACACAATTGGTTTTTTAACGACCAAGTTGGGTAAACCAGCCAAGATGATTGAAAAAGAGTTAAAAAAACACGGGCTAAAACCTTTAGATGCCATTGTGATTCAGGCCGCTGCCGAAGAGCCAGCCGCCGAAGAAGCCAAAGTGGTAGTTGAGATAACGACCGGAAAAGAAGCAGAGACCCCGAAGGTTCACCCTCGAAAACAACCTTATATGAAGGCCCGAGAGTTTGTCAAAAATCACCATGCTGAACTTACTATTCGAGAAATGGCAGAGCAAACAGGTGTAACCGAGACTTCTATCATTAATTATTTGAAAGAATTAGGTCTATCGTCAAAACCGGGTAAACACTTCTTTACGCCCGAAGACGTAGAATACTTGAGAGCCAATTCTGGTAAAAAAACGGTCAAGCAAATTGCCGACGCCTTGGGGCGTAGCGTAAGTAACGTTGAGGCAAAAATGAGCGTTTTGAAACTCTCGACTCGTGTGCCAGAACACATGAAGCCTTTTTATGTAACCCAAGAGCAAATCGAATACATTAAGAAATATAACGGTATAAAAACAGTCCCCGAAATCACCAAAGACCTTAACTTGCCGTTTTCACAAGTCAGAAAAGTCCGTCGCAAATATGGCCTCGAACAGCCTGCAAAGAAAACGCATTTTACCCAAAACGACTTGGCTTTTATCGAGCAAAATTATCGCCTGCTTACCAAACGAGAAATGGCATATTATCTCAAAAAAACGCCGACAAGTATCGCTTATCAAATGGATATTCATAATTGGGTATTGACGGCCGAAGAAACAAAAAAACTAAAAAGTCGTTGGACAAAAGAGAATATTTCTCCGCCACTTACTTGGACCCCAATCGAAGAAGCATTTATAAGGTATAACTTTGGTAAGATTCCTTTTGGCGAAATGGCCAATCAGCTCAAAACAAAGACTCGCAGCCAAATAGGCAAGATTGCTAAGGCATTGGGGTTGGAAGTGAAGCCCGAACATATGTCAAAGTTTAATAGCATGAATGCCCACAAAGGCAATGAAGTTTTGCGAGAAAGAAAACAAAAAGCTAAAAGTTCGGGCTGAATGTAGATTTTTTTGATAAAATTTGATTATTTTGCAACCCAAATCAAGTTTTGTGAGAGTAAAACTGGGTTCTTGAAAATTCAAAATTGCTGTATTTAATTTAAGTTTATTCACAAAGAATAACAACAAACCCTCCCAATATTGACCATTAATGGCAAAGATTCTTATTGTTGATGACGAAAAAAGTATTCGCGATGCACTACGTGACATCCTCGAATATGAAGGCTACGAAGTAGATGAAGGAAAAGATGGCGAAGAAGGACTCGAACTCGTTTTGAAGAATCCTTATGATGTTGCTTTGTGCGACATCAAAATGCCCAAGATGGATGGTTTAGACCTACTACTCAAGGCCAAAGAAGAGGGTGTTCCGACTCAGTTTGTGATGGTTTCGGCCTTCGGGAATGTCGAAAACGCCGTAGAAGCTACCAAAAGAGGAGCATTCGATTTTATTACCAAACCACCAGATTTGAACCGATTGCTGGTTACGGTCCGTAATGCAATCGAAAAGAGTAAAGACGTTGAGGTCATCAAAACCCTCAAAAAACGTATCTATCGCATCAACGAAATCGTGGGTGAGTCTGACCCTATTAAAAAGGTTAAAGAAACCATCGACCGTGTTGCTCCGACCGAAGCCCGTGTATTGATTACTGGGCCAAATGGCTCGGGTAAAGAGATGGTTGCCAAGCAGATTCACGAAAAGAGTAATCGCTCAAATCAGATTTTGGTAGAAGTAAACTGTGCGGCGATTCCGTCTGAATTGATTGAAAGCGAATTGTTTGGCCACGAGAAAGGTGCTTTTACTTCGGCTATCAAACAGCGTATCGGTAAATTTGAACAGGCCGATGGTGGTACTTTATTTTTGGATGAGATTGGCGACATGAGCCTTTCGGCACAAGCTAAAGTATTACGTGCTTTGCAAGAAAGCAAAATTACACGTGTAGGTGGCGATAAAGAAATAAAAATCAATGTAAGGGTGCTGGCCGCAACAAACAAAGACTTGAAGAAAGAAATCGCCGAAGGTAACTTCCGTGAAGACTTATTCCATCGTCTGAATGTAATTCCGATTCACGTTCCAGCCCTCACCGACCGCAAAAATGATATTCCGCTATTGGCCGAAAAATTCTTACAAGATGTTGCCGACGAATACGGTGATGCCGTGAAGGAATTTGAGCCAGATGCAATGGAACACATGAAGACCCTACCGTGGACGGGTAACGTCCGAGAGCTACGAAACGTTGTCGAGCGTCTTGTAATCATGTGTGGCCCAACAATCACCCTCGATGATGTCAAGCTATATGCCGCATTGGGATATTAACAAAAAGCCACGAAATGTGGCTTTTTGTTTTTTAGATTTTACTCCGTTTATTTGGTTTTTATCAAAATCATAAAAAAATACCTTCTTTTCTTTACAATCTTGAATAAATCTTCTATTATTGTCGTTTGAAATTTATCCATACTTACTTACACCAAAAGCATTAAACCTAAAGCTTTCCAATTATAAAACAGGAAAATAAAAATTACAAAAATTTGTCAGTAGAAAAAAACTTTAATAGCTATTAGGTAAAGCCATTCAAAACATTTTTGTTACAAATGTTACTATGTTTAGTCTAAATGATAAACATGGGCGACTTGTCATGCCGAAATACCAGTAAACTATTATTCTCTACGACAAATGTCAGCCATAAATCAGCATTTTTTTAATTATTAAGAATCATATACTATTAAGTTTTTTCACTAAAACCCCAAAAACAAGATGATAAACAAATACCTATTGTCGCTTTCAGGAGCGATTCTCACAATGGGTTCGGTAGTAGCCCAGAGCGACTTACCTCCAAATGCTGTGCCAGGTAAATGCTACGCAAAATGTTTGAAACCTGCCCAATTTACTACACGTACCGAGCAATATGTATCGAGAGAGGCTGGTAAACAAATATCTGTAAGAGGTGCCGAAATTGGCACTGAAACCGAACAAGTTTTGGTAAAAGAAGCATCTAAACGCTACGAAGCAACCCCGGCGGTTTATAAAACTGTGACGGAGCAAATCTTAGTAAAAGAACCGGGCAAACGCACCGAAGTGGTGGCTGGTTCGGGCGGATACAAGGCCGTTACGGAGCAGTATGAGTCTCGCCCTGCTTACAAAAGATACGAGCTTTTAGGTTGCAACAACAATACTGGCGTGGCTGGCCCTAAAAACGATGTAAACGCCCCGTGTTTTACTGCCGCTACCGAGCAAGTATTGGTTCGCGAAGGATACAAGAAATTGGAGGTGATTCCGGCACAATTTAGAACCGAAACCGAGCAAGTGCTTGTAAAAGAGGCATCGAAACGCTACGAAGTAACGCCCGCAGTTTACAAGACAATTACCGAGCAAATCGTAACTCGTCCTGCTTACAAAAACCTAATCGTAGATAATACAGTAGAGTTTAAGCCTGTTACTGAGCAAGTTTTGGTGCGTCCGGCATACAAACGTTACGAAGTCATTCCTGCTCAATTCAAAACTGTTTCTGAGCAAGTGTTGATTCGTGAAGCTGCTCCTATCGCAGCAGCGGGTTACAAGCCAAAATATAAAGTTGTTACAGAGCAGGTTTTGGTAAAAGAAGCATCTAAAACACTGCAAGTGATTCCGGCCGAGTACAAAACTGTTACTGAAACTGTCGTAATTAAGGAAGCCGTAAAAACATTGGTTGCTACACCACCTGTTTACGAAACCGTAACTGAGCGTGTAAAAATCCGTGACTCATATACCAAATACGAAAAAGGCAAAGTTGACCCAACCTGTTTATCAGCAAACCCAGACGACTGCCGTATCTTGTGTTTGGTAGAAGTGCCAGCCGAGTACAAAACTGTTACAAAACAAGTTTTGAAAACTCCTGCGGGTTTCAGAGAAGCAACAACTCCTGCCCAAACTGCAACTATTACCAGACAAGTTATTGCACGCCCAGCCGAGATTCGTGAGGTTGAAGTTCCGGCTCAATACGCCACAATCACAAAAATGATGTTGGATGGCACCGAGCCTGCGGGCAATGGACTTTCGGGTGTTCAGGCATATCAGGGAGGCGTTGCCTCTGCACAGTATGCTACAATCACAAAAACTGTGATTGCTGTACCTGCTTCATACAGAGAAATCGAAGTACCTGCACAATACGAAACTATCACTAAGCAAATGGTAGCTCGTGGGCCGCAAGTACGTGAGGTAGAAGTACCTGCACAATACGAAACTATCACTAAGCAAATCGTTGCTCAAGCAGCATCGGTTCGTGAGATTGAGGTTCCGGCAGTTTATGCTACCCGTAGCAAACAAGTGGTTGTTGCACCCGCTACAACTCGTGATATTGACGTGCCTGCAGTTTATGCCACTCGCACAAAATATACTTGTGCTAACGGCGGCTCAGGAAACGAAGCTGGAATCGTAGCTGGTGGCGATGGATGCGGTCCGAAAGTTCGTGAAATTGAGGTTCCGGCTGAGTACCGTACAATCACCAAGAGTGTAATTGCAAATGGCCCTCAAACACGTGAAATTGAGGTTCCGGGCGAATATCGTACAATCACCAAGCAAGTAGTAGCTCAAGCGGCTGGCTCACGTGAAGTAGAGATTCCGGCTGAGTATCGTACAATCACTAAGACAGTGGTTAAAACTCCTGCAGCTACGCAAGAAGTGGAGATTCCGGCTCAATACGCAACCTACTCAGTAACTTCGATGACGGGTGCTGGTGCGTATGCCGATTGGGTTGAAATCCTTTGCGAAAACAAAATGACAGCGGCAACAATCCGTAAAATTCAGGCGGCTTTGAGAGCTAAAGGCTACGACCCGGGCCCAGACGATAACGTAATGGGGCCTAAAACTAAAGCTGCATTATTGAAATATCAAAAAGATAATAACTTACCACAAGGCAACGTAAATCTCGAAACTTTACAGTCGCTTGGTGTTCAGTATTAATTTTTGAAAATAATTACATCAAAAGGCTGGTTCTGAGAGAGAATCAGCCTTTTGATTTTACGGCTTGTGTGTTCGGTAAAGTAAGTGTAATTTTGGAACTTGAAACTCGGTAAAATCCCTTGAATAAAGAATTAGTCTGTATTGTTATTCCGATTTATAAAGAATCTCTGACGGATTTTGAGCAGGTTTCGCTCAATCAATGCGTTTCTATTTTGGGGAATTACCCCATTATCTTTGCAAAACCTAAAAGGTTATCAATCAATCATTTAACCGAAAAGTATCCAAACATTCAATCTCAAGATTTTGATGATGATTACTTTATAAGCGTTCAATCATATAATAGGTTGATGCTCTCCGAAGAATTCTACGCACGGTTTACCACGTACGAATACATGTTGCTTTATCAATTAGATGCCTATGTCTTTAGGGACGAATTGACCGAATGGTGTCAAAGAGGCTATGATTACATCGGGGCTCCGTGGAGGATTGAGATTGATTTTGACTCAAAAATGAAAGAATTGATTTGGAATTTCAAACGTAAAATTGCTCTGTGGTTTGATTTGAAAGAAGAATTGTACGGCAAATTTGGCCCCAAAGAAATCATATTCAAAAGAGCCGTTGGTAACGGTGGGTTTTCGCTCCGACGAGTCGAAAAGCTCTTGGGTTTGATTCCAAAACATCAGAAAACAATCGAAAAATATTTGAGCCTTGCTCCTACTCATCCAGCCTACAACGAAGACGCTTTTTGGTGTATCGAACTCAATCGCTATTTCAATCGCTTAAAGATTCCAGATTGGCGAATAGCACTCAAATTTGCGGTTGAACATCTGCCCGAAAAAGCCTATCAACTAAACGGTGGGCTACCCTTTGGCTGTCATGCTTGGGATATTTACGAAACCGATTTTTGGAAGAAATTTATCAAATTTTAGATGAATATAATCATTGACGGGGCGGTTCTGGGGGCGAGCTACAATCACGCTTCGGCTCGAACCGGCATCTACCGAGTAGCCTATCAAATTGTACTAAATGCTATTCAAAATCCTGATTTTGAGGTACAAATCTCTGCCTTTGAAAATTATTCAAATACCCGAAGATTTATTCTTGAATCCTTCAAAAAATCTATCAATATCGTCAATTCTGAATCTGATTTTAAGATAGAAACCTTTGAAAAACAACTATTTAACTTACTCAAGAGTGGGTCTTTGCCACAAAGGGTTTTGGATTATACTTGGCTTAAAATCAAAGAATTGGTGCGTCCGGATGCAATTTATCAACCCGAGTTTTTAAAGAAAGCTCAAATCATTCATTCACCATTGCATCCATTCCCTAAATCAGTTTTAGAGCATAAACATTTACACAAAATAACTACTATCCACGATTTAGCAGCCTTTCGTTATCCCGATTTTGTGGCTCCTCGCAACCGTCATTTGATGCAGCGAGTAATCGAACAAAATCGCCCCGAAAGCCACTACATTTGTATTTCAGAATCTACCAAAAACGACTTGCTCGAATTTGGTAAGGGCATTAAACCCGAACAGATTTCAATCATAAATTTGGCGGCTTCGTGCGATTTATTTTATCAGATTGGGTCATCAGAGCAAGACCCGAAGATTCTCGAAAAGTACGGAATCCCGAACGATAAACCCTACTTTTTGAGCCTTTCGACACTCGAACCTCGCAAGAATCTTCGACGCACAATACAGGCATTTTTGCAGGTAATTGAACAACAACACGAAAAAGACCTAAACTTTGTCTTGGTTGGCTCGAAAGGATGGGATTTTGATGAGATTTTGAATGAAATTGGCGATTCTGAATACAAATCTCAGATTATTGTTACGGGTTTTGTCGATGATAAAGATTTGGCCACGATATATAGCCGTGCTTTGTTTTTTTCGTTTGTTTCTTACTACGAAGGTTTTGGGCTACCTGTCTTAGAAGCCATGCAGTGTGGTATTCCGGTGCTTACTTCAGATGTCAGCTCACTTCCCGAGGTTGCTGGTCAAGCGGCGTTAATGGTAAACCCAGCAGACACAAATGCCATAGCCGATGCCATTTGGAAACTTTATAATTCTGAAAATTTACGACAACAATTAATCGGAAAGTCGAAAGGGCAAATCGAAAAATTCTCTTGGGAGAAATTTGGAGACCAGCACACCGAACTATACAAAAAACTGATTTTATGAGAAGAAAATACTGTGCACCCCGTCGTGAACTCTATTTTTTGTGGTTAAAAGACATTTTTATTGACCTTTACGCACGTCTGTTTTATAAACCAAAGCACAAAGACGATGTCGTCTCGCCCGACCCAAAGATTTTGATAATTACGTTTGGGCATTTGGGTGATGGATTGATTTTTTCGTATGCTTTCCCGAAAATCAAGGAGAAATATCCCAATGCAGTTATTGATGTGCTAACTGGCGAGGCCTGCAACGCAGTATTTGCCAAAAATCCGTTGGTCAGACGGGTGATTAACCTCAATCATTTTATGACCAACCGTAAGCCGATTTCGCTTTGGGCAAAACTCCGGAACCATTACCAAACGAGCCGAAGTGCGATTGCAGAACTCAAAAGAGAAACCTACGATTATTCGCTCGATATTCGATATTCGGGTGGAGTTTCGCACTATATTTTGCCATTCATCAACGTAAAAAAAGCTTTTGGCTTTGGTTCGAGAGGCTATGGCGGGTATTTAGAAAAAGAGTTTTTCTTGCCCGATTATGAGTTTCACAATTACGAGATGATTTCTTTATTGATGGAGCAAATCGGGGTTAAGACCACACTCGAAGACGTCAAGCCGGTGTTGCCGTACCCGCAAACAAGTTTATCCGATTTAAACAAAAAACTCAATGTTTCAGCCAAAAACATTGTCATTTTTCCTGAAGCAGGCGAATCAATTAAGATGCTTTCGGTTGAATTTTGGGAAAAACTTACACGTCGGATTCTGAATGAAACCGATGCAAATGTCATGTTTTGCGGCGAAAAGAATTTTGCCAGCGATGTCTGTACGCACCTTAAAAGTGTATTTATGGAGCAATCAGAACGGATTTTGACGGCGGGTAAACTGAATTTATCCGAACTCCCAACACTTACCGAAGCCAGTCGAGTAGCCATCACGATGGATTCTTTTCCAGCACATTTATGCTCAATCTTTACCCCAACGATTATGCTTTCTCAACATGCCGGAGGGCGACAGTTTTTCCCGATTGGCAATAAAGAAGTTTTAGTGATTCATGATAAAGAAACTTCTCGAAACGAAACCCTCAAAAGACTCGGTTTCAGGGCGGTTTATGAGCCAAAATTTGATGAAAATGTGATTGATTTGGTAATAGATTCACTCAAAAAATACACATGACACCCAAACAAGAAACGGGCAACAAAGCCGAAGAAATGGCAGCTAAAATGCTCGAAAAGAAAGGCTACGAGATTCTCGAACGCAATTATACTTTTGGTAAAGGCGAAATCGACATAATTGCCGAAAGAAGCGGCTGGTTGGTGTTTGTTGAGGTGAGGGCAAGGAGCAATACCGACTACGGATTTCCGGAGCAGACCATCTCGAAAACCAAAGCAAATCTTATCAAAAAAACTGCCGAAAACTATATCTACGAAAACGACTGGCACGGCAATGTGCGTTTTGATATTGTTGCGATTTTGGTGGGCCAAACATTTGAGATTCAGCATTTTGAAGATGCTTTTTTTTGACCACAATGCCACAAATCTTGTAAGTAGGCTGCCAAAAATGTCATACTTTGCCCATTTTGGGCAAAGAAAATACGTTTTGTTTTGCCAAAGATGGGGCTCTATTGAGCATCACTTTTATTGACCAACTATCACCACAATATCTCTCACCCTGTTCAATAGGGCTTTGTAAACCTACCACTTTTCGTAGCCTTCTACGGCCCTCCATTTAGATTTGGGTTCGTAATAATTCCAGAGTAAAGCACCTACTTTTCTTAGCAATTCAAAGCCTTCATTGGTTCGCCCCCAAGATTCATCTTTTTGATTTTTTGTAATCAAACAATAAACGTATTCGCCATGTGGAGCATGAACCAAAACTACCTCTGAACGAGAACGATTGACTGCACCGTTTTTTGAAGCGACTTTGATATTCTCGGGCAATTGAGAAAGCCCCTCGTTATCCCAAAACTGACGACAAAGATTGCGATACATTCTGTCTGAGGCATCGGGCGAGATTATCTCGCCTTGACGAATCATCAAAAGCAACTCAGCCATTTCTCGTGGGGTAGTCTGTCCCCAACCATATTTCGTACGATTTGCTTCACGACCGGGCGTTCGAGAATTAACTCGTGTATTTTTGAATCCTAACGAATCCAGAATTGAATTAATCCTCTTGCCTCCGCCCGAAAGTGCCTGCAACCACAAACTACCTGTGTTGTCGCTGACACTCGCCATCAAAAAGACGACCTCATTGAGCGGAATTTTCGCTCCATCTTTCAATGAGCCTACAATGCCGTCGTCGTAATCGAGCGAATCTTTATATACAATTTCTTGGTCGTATTTCAATTCGCCCTTAGAGATTTTATCGAATGTCCCAATCATTATCGGGATTTTTACCATACTTGCCGTCGGAAAAACAGTATCAGCATCAATAGCCACAAAACGATTGGTTTTAAGGTTTTTAACGTAAATCCCAACATCACCGTTGAATCCGCCAAGGGCTTCTTCGAGTTGTTTTTTGAGCTTTGAGTCTTCTTTAGGTGCTTGGGCAATGAGTTTAGAACCCCCTCCCAGAAGTATAAATAAGGCTAAAAAGTAGATTTTTTGGTTCATTAATTTGTTGATTTCGTTTCATTTTTTCAAAAATAGTAGTTTTTCGCAATTTTTTACGAATTTTGCACCCCGTTTGCTTGGTATGGTTTTTGTTTTCTTGACAAAGTCATAACCAAAAAGATGTTTTAATGAAAACAATACTAACATTTCCTGTGAACCTCATTCGTGCGATTTTCTCTGCCATTGGCGATTTCTTCGGTTTGATAAATAACCAGATTACAGCATTTATCAAATCTCTTGGTAATCCAACCACCAGTTCGGTCTTGACCATCAAAGGCTTAATTGTTTCTTTAATCATCGGAATCATTGTAGCAATCGTTGCGGTAGTGGCACAGCCATTTGGATTGGCTAATTTTGAGAACCAAAACAAAAAGTTGTTATTGACCGGATTCGGAGCAATTGCATTTATCGGTATGCTCATTTGTCAGTTTGGATTACCATCGATTTTGGGTAGTTTCTATAATGAATATCGCTGGACAGTCGGCAAACAAATCATTCATATACTCATCGGTGTATTTGTGGTTTCGGGTTTGTCAATCGTTTACAGCCATCAATTCAAAATCGCCCAATTCGACTTTGTTCTTGATTTGGCCAAAGTACTGGCAATCAGCGTGATTCCGGCTATTATTTTGGCATTCATCAACGAAAAATCGGCTCGAAATGCTTTCATTTCAAAAGCAGATAACATCAATACAAGCCTAAAAAATCAGACAATTACAAAAGCGGCTCAATTGATTCCGAACATGACATTTGTTGGCGAAAACGGAGCTAAATTGAGTATTTTGCCAAATCAATTGATTTATGCCGAGGTTTCTCCAAACTCAACCGAGTTTCATTATCAGAATTTTTTGATTATTGAGAAAATGACATTGCCAATTAATCAATCAATTGTCAAAAAAGAATTAGACTCTCATCCACAATTTGTGCATTGTCATCAAAATTTCATTGTCAATTCTCATGCAATCCAGCGAGTAACAGGCAGCGGGCGTGGCTATGATTTGACAATCGCCCGTGTCAATCGTGAGATTTCGGTAGCTCGCCGATTTAATACGCAATTAGAGAAAATCTGACGCAACCATCCATATCAAAAAATCGTTATATAGGTTGAACACACGTTCAACCTATTTTTTTATTCGATAATTCATTGAAATCATCGAATCATTTGTAAATTGTCCTCCGAAAAACCCCTTGATGGATGCGTAAGATATTCCTAACTATATCGTTTTTATCGGCAGCGATGCTTTCGTATGCCCAACAAGACCCACAATTTAGTCATTATTTTTTCAATCACCTGTACTTAAACCCCGGTGCGGCTGGCTCTGAGAATGTTACTCGTTTTCAGGGAATCTACCGTATGCAGTATGTTGGCTACACTGGTACTTTTGATGATGGCGGAGCTCCCGTTTCGCAGGTTTTTTCGGCCAATGTTCCTCTCAAACAGATACGAAGTGGTGTGGGGGTATATTTTATGAATGACCGAATCGGGGTGAGTACCAACCAAGACTTACAGCTTTCGTATGCCTATCATTTGCCAGTCGGTGGTAGTCAATTAGCCATCGGTGTACGTGGTGGGTTATATACAAGAGGGATTGATTACAGCCGCCTTCGTGCCAGAGACGACAACGACCCTGTTTTAGCTACGGGCAATGTCCGCCAGTCGCAGTTAGATTTAGGAGCCGGTGTTTATCTCTACAATCCATCGTTTACGCTTGGTGTCTCGATGGCACATATCAATGAGCCAAAATTTGGGTTAGGTTCGCAAAATGGCCAAAATCCGCTCAAAAGAGCTGCTTACCTGACAGGCAGTATGCTCGTGGGGCTTTCGTACACGCTCGACCTGACTCCGATGTTTGTTGTGAAATCTGATTTATCTACCATATCGGCCGAAGCAGGGGCTATTGCAACCTACGACAACCGTTTTTATTTTGGCGGAAGCTACCGATGGGATGATGCCGCTACGGCAATGATTGGGGCAAACCTGCTGAATAATTCTCTTCGTCTGGGCTATGCTTTCGACTTGGTGATTACGGGTGCGGCGGCAAAAAGTGCAACTTCGCACGAAATTATGGCGAGCTATACGATTCAGCCATTCAGAGCAGGTAAAAAATCAATAATCCGTACGCCTCGTTATCGTTATTAATAGATTTGTAGAATTATCCGAAATATACTCGTAATTTTGTAGTCCGAAAGGCGTTTGAAGACCTCAGACGCCTTTTGCACGTTTAAGCAAAAACTAAAATATGGCTCAAAAGCGTAACTCTGCCCTTACATTTGTATTTATTACGATGCTGATTGATGTGATTGGCATCGGTATTATAATCCCCGGAATACCTGATTTACTGACACACATCACTGGCGGAACTCTCAGCGACGCCGCCGAAGAAGGTGGGCTACTGATGTCGTCTTATGCTATCATGCAGTTTTTTTTCTCACCAATTATTGGTGGCTTGAGCGATAAATACGGCCGTCGTCCAGTTTTGCTGGCTTCATTATTCGGTTTTGGGATAGATTATTTGCTGACGGGATTTGCGACGAATATCGTTTGGCTGTTTGCCGGACGTATCTTTGCGGGTATATTTGGAGCAAGTTTTAGCACCGCAGGAGCGTATATTGCCGATGTAAGCGAACCCGAAAAAAGAGCCCAAAACTTCGGACTCATCGGTGCGGCTTTTGGTCTTGGGTTTATTCTCGGGCCGATGATTGGCGGTTTTGTTATCAAGTTGGGCGAAAGAGCCCCGTTCTTCGTAGCGGCGGCATTGGCATTGCTCAACTTTGTTTATGGATATTTTGCTTTGCCCGAATCATTGAAACCAGAAAACCGCCGTGAATTTGAATGGAAACGAGCAAATCCTATCGGTACGCTCCGCCAGATGTTCAAGTACAACTCGGTTTTGGCTCTGATAACTCCATTTATACTGGTTACAATTGCGGGTTATGCCACCCAAAGCACCTGGGCATATTTTACGCGTGAAAAATTCGGTTGGGATGGCACAATGGTCGGCTATTCGTTGGCAATGGTCGGCTTGATGGCGGCCATCGTACAAGGTGGATTGACCCGTGTCGTAATCCCGAAATTAGGCATGGAAAAATCAATTTACATTGGTTTGATACTCTGGACTTTGGGGTATATTCTATATGCTTTGGCAAGCGAAGGCTGGATGATGTTTGCGTTTACCAT
>JALOLV010000330.1 GCA_025455785.1 Spirosomataceae bacterium
GGCGGCTGTAATTTCTAACGGTAATTTATTATCGAATGTTGTGGCCGGACAAGTCATTCATGAGCGTTTTGGGGGTGTTGTACCTGAGTTGGCATCACGAGCCCATCAGCAAAATATAGTTCTGGTGGTTGATAAAGCCCTAAAAGATGCGAAGATAACAAAAAATCAGCTAAATGCGATAGCTTTTACCCGTGGGCCGGGTCTTTTGGGTTCGCTTTTGGTTGGAGCATCATTTGCCAAATCCATGGCATTAGCATTGGATGTGCCGCTTGTCGAGGTCAATCACATGCAGGCCCACGTTTTGGCACATTTTATTGATGAGCCAAAACCCGCTTTTCCGTTTCTTTGTCTGACAGTCAGCGGCGGACATACCCAAATTGTACTTATCCGAGATTATTTAGATATGGAAATCATCGGCGAAACCCAAGACGATGCCGTCGGAGAAGCATTTGACAAAACCGCAAAATTGCTAAATTTGCCTTATCCGGGTGGGCCTTTGATTGATAAATACGCCAAATTGGGCAACGAAAACGCATTTGAGTTTCCGATGGTCGAGATGCAAGGATACAACTATTCGTTTAGTGGAATCAAAACGGCGATTTTGAACTTTTTAAAGAAAAACACTAACCAAAATCCTAACTTTATAGAAGAAAACTTAAACGATATTTGTGCGAGTATTCAACACTCTTTGATAAAGATTCTGCTCCAAAAACTACGTCGTGCTACACGTGAATTGAAAATCAGAGAGGTTGCCATTGCGGGTGGTGTTTCGGCAAATTCGGGTTTGAGAAAAGCCCTACAAGAAATGGGTGAAAAGGAAGGATGGAAGATTTACATTCCTGATTTTCAGTATTGTACCGATAACGCTGGTATGATTGCGATGGCGGCTCATTATAGATTTCTGAAAGGTGAACTTACGTCGCAGGAGGTCAGCCCGATGCCACGAATGGAGTGGTGAAACTTCCAAAGTCGCATAAACTTCGGAAGTTTGTCATCACTCCTCATTCAGTTTTTTCACCCCTAAATAAATCGGATAACTCAGTGCCAAAAATATAAGAGCATATTTGCTACTATCCAAATCTTGATAAACTGCACCAATCAAAAAAAGTATCGAAACCACAATCAAAATCCAAGGTAAAACAGGATACCCAATTACTTTGTAAGGTCTTGGTAAATCTGGTTCTTTTTTACGGAGCATCAGCAGAGAGGCAAAGCCCGCAGCGTAGCCAATCACAAAAAAGAAGGTTGCAATATCCGAGAGTTTTCCGCAGGTATCTTTACCACTGATTATTAATAATATCGACCCAATGGCCGTCAAGGGCATCGCAAGGGCTGGTGTACCACCTTTATTGACCTTTTGAACAGCTTTAACGAATAATCCATCACGGCTCATCGAATAAATCACTCGTGGAGCAAACATGATTTGGGCATTGACAATCCCCAAAATCGAAATCATCAAGAAAAACGTAACGATTTTGCTTGATTTCTCCCCAAAAATCAGCTTGATGGCATCGGCTGCCGCCAGTTTAGAATTTGCCAAAACCTCCATCGGCAAGATATACAAAATAGCCAAATTGACTAATAAGTAAATAGCAATAATCAATAAAACTCCGCCAATCATCGATTTGGGCAGATTTTTGGCAGGGTCGGTGTTTTCTTCGGCAAAATAGGCTGCTGTATGCCATCCATCAAAAGTATAAAAAACCGATTGCAGCGATACAATTAGGCCCGTTAGCAGAGCAGGTTGGGCTACCTTTTGGGTTGTATCAATCAAGGCTTGGGCTTTAACATCGCCACCATACAAAAAGCAAATCGCCACAAATGCAAATAATCCGACGGCCTTCAAGAATGACATAACCTCCTGAGATTTCCCCGCCGATTTGGTCCCAATCCAATGAAAACCCATCAAAACTATCAAAATACCGATAGCAATAAGCCTTATATAAGATTCGGCCCGTGGTTGTAGCAAAGCAATGTATTCGCTCATGGTATATGCTCCAAACCCCAAAGCTGCAACCGTGCCGAGCCAACTCGTGATTCCGACCACAAAACCCACGTAATCGCCAAATGCACGGCGAGCATAGACATACCAAGCTCCAGCCTTCGGAACCGAAATACCCAATTCGAGGGTACAAAGTACTCCCAAGAACGCATAGATACTCACTATCACCCAAACTATCATTATTAGCCAAGAATCTCCCAAATTTGCTGCAATTGGCCCGGGCTTCCGCAAGATACCAGTTCCGATTGTACCACCGATGGTTACCGCAATCCCAAAACCCACCCCGAGTAGCTTGAGTAATTTATTTGATTCTTGTGTTTCTTGATTCATAGAGTTTTGATAGT
This sequence comes from Spirosomataceae bacterium, assembly GCA_025455785.1. Classification (GTDB taxonomy): domain Bacteria; phylum Bacteroidota; class Bacteroidia; order Cytophagales; family Spirosomataceae; genus JALOLV01. The sequence continues at coordinate 2,347 of JALOLV010000330.1, forward strand.
TTTGAATGAGGAACCAATTTACGATATTTGAATACCCAAAATAATAGATATTTGCTTTTGATTGGTAGAAAGTACAGAATAAAATATGAAAAACATTCTTTTGATATTCATTGGCGGCGGGTCTGGTAGTTTGTTGAGATATTTTCTTGGTAAATTTATTCAGCAAAACTTTGCAGCCTTCTTCCCTATCGGTACATTAATCGTCAACATCGTAGCGAGTTTTGTTTTGGGGTTATTTGTGGGAAAATCTATCAGTACAGACGACACACTCAAGGCCCTCGTTGCGATTGGTTTTTGCGGAGGTTTCAGCACGTTTTCGACATTTAGTAATGAAACCTTGCAGTTAATACTTTCGGATAAACTCGGGGCAGGTCTCATCAATATTGTACTAAATGTAGCTTTATGTATTTTGGCTACTTATGCGGGAATTTGGATGGGTAAATAAATGAAAAATGGTCGGACTACTGAACCGACCACCATCAAAAACTCGAATTAAGCATAAATTCAAAATGCTTTAGCTTAACCTATGAAACAAAACTACGACGTTTAAATGCTTTGCTCACATAGTTTAACTTAGGTATTTAGGGGAATTGTATCTAATGTGTTGGTAATCAGAAGCTCCGCTTAGGGTTGCTCACACACGGCAAACAACCCATCGGGATTTGCTTATAAATTCATCATAGGTTATATACACTGTAATCTTATTGCAAATATATGCAAAAAATTTTCAACCATCCAAGAAATATTTGCAATATTTTGCACTAATTTGCAAAAAAATATTGTATGCTAAAAGAAGAACGCCAAAGATTAATATTAGATAAACTTAGTACCGACAGAAAGATAAGTTTTGTTGAATTGGGGCAATTCTTAAATGTATCCTACGATAGTATTCGCCGAGATATAATTGAGTTAGAAGACAAAGGCCTACTAAAAAAAGTACACGGCGGAGCTGTGGCAAACTCTTACTTGTCTATTTTGGGTAATAAGCAGAATGGGTCATCAAACAAAAATGAGGAACTTTCTATTATCTACAAAAAAGCTCAAAGGCTATTTGATAGTAAGCAAATCATCATTATGGATGGCGGCACGACAAATTTCTTCTTGGCAGAGCAATTGCCCAGAACCCTCGAAGCCACTATTATCACGAACAGTCCACCGTTGGCAATGGCCCTCAACGACCATCCAAAACTGGAGGTGATTCTGCTCGGAGGCACCTATTATAAACGTTACCAAATTACGCTTGGCAACGAAGTTTCGAGGGCCTTAGAGCATATCAACGCCGATATTTATTTTATGGGAGTAAATGGTGTGCATCCCGATAAGGGGCTAACGATTCGGCACTACGAAGAGTCAATCATCAAGCAAAATATGATGAAAGCCGCAAAAAAAACGGTCTGCTGTGCCATAGAGGAGAAACTCGGTGTGCAAGAGTCTTACAAAGTTTGCCATTTTACGCAAATAGACATAATGCTGACACACCTAAAACCAACCGACGCCAAATTGACCCATTACCAAAAACTCGGGGTTGATATTTGGTAAGCGATAAGTCAAAATAA
>JALOLV010000331.1 GCA_025455785.1 Spirosomataceae bacterium
AAGCAAGAAAATAGTCCAAACAGACTGAAAAATGATTGCCCAAAACGGTGTTTTGTATTTTGGGTGGATTTCCGCAAACTTTTTGAAGAAAATTCCGTCCTCCGCCATTGCGAAATAGATTCTCGGAGCTGTCAAAATATAAATACCGATGGTACCTAACACTGACAAGACAATCAAAAATGCTACAAACTTAGCTCCGAAGTCCCAAAAAGTACTGATAGAATCGGCGGCAACACTGTTTGAAGAAATAATCTTGGAGATTGGATACAATTTGAGATAAGATAGATTTATGGTTAAATAAGCCAAGCAAACCACTAAAATTCCGATAAGCATTGCCCTCGGAACAATCCTTTGTGCATCTTTAACCTCATAAGAAAAGGTTACTCCGATGAGGGCTAAACCAAAAGAGGAGGTTAAAGTTTTACTTGAAGCATCATTCCAAGTAAAATTGAAAGCATTTGTGTCATAAATACCATAAAAAACTCCTAAAAGAATGATTATCAGGATTCCTAACAACTTTGCAGAAGTAAAGATTGAAGCAAAAAGGCTACCAAATTTAACTCCAATAACATTCATTACCGTCAATAATGTAATCGCTAAAACTGCAATAATCAACTGAGCATTCTCTGAAAGAGGAATCAGAGTATTGAGATATGAAACAAAAACCAAGCTCAATGCAGCCAAAGAACCAGTGTTTATGACTAAAAGCATTGACCAACCGTAAAGAAATGCAGGCATTTGGCCAAAAGCTTCTTTAATAAATACATAAAAACCACCAGCCTTCGGAAAACTTGATGAAATCTCGGCAAATGTTAAGGCTCCACAGAGTGAGACAAGGCCTCCAACGACCCAAACTGAAAGCATCCAGCCTTCAGATGGAAGATAACCAGCGATTTCGGAGGGGGTTTTGAAGATACCAGACCCAATACTTGAGCCGATGGCTATCATAATTAGGCTGTAAAGAGTAATCTGTTTTTGGAGTTTCATATAGGGTTATTTGATGGAGAAAACTATAACTGTCTGATTATCAGACAAAAAACTATTAAATGGTAGTAAGTTTTCCACATCAAATATAAAATAAAAATGATTAGCCTTTATTGGTGACTAATCATTTTTTGATAAAGTGTATAAAAAAATCCTATTTCTCGAAATTTGTATTTGTGGATTACTTTGTTGATAATCAACAAGTTAAGCGAGTAATTTATCAATATCGGCTGCTAATTGATAATCCTTCTCGGTGATTGTATTTCCAGCATCGTGAGTTGTTAGCTCTATCTGAACGGTATTCCAAACATTTGACCAATTCGGATGATGACCGTGTACTTCGGCCAAAAAAGCGACCCTTGTCATAAATGCAAATGCCTCGGAGAAATCTTTGAATTTAAAGGTACGGGTGAGTTTGTTATCTTTTTCTTGCCACATAATTGTATAGTATATTTGGTTGATAAATGTAAAATTGAAAAACAGAAAAGCCTCTCCAAAATTGAAGAGGCTTTTGCAGAGAGAGAGGGATTCGAACCCCCGGACCTGTTACAGTCAACGGTTTTCAAGACCGCCGCATTCGACCACTCTGCCATCTCTCTATTGGTCGTTTGTTTTATTGTGGTGCAAAGGTACGGCGAAAAAACATTCTTGTCAAATAGTTTTTCAAAAAAAATTATTTTCTGCTCAGTAAAATTTTACAAGATATATTATCAATTACTGGTTTCTTTTTATCCAAATTATTGATTGTCAGATTATTAATTATCAGTTTGCCCCTCAAACTTTTATTCTCAAAACTAATAAATAAATTTTCACTTTCGATACCGTCATTATACTGACTTGGATATTCCTGAATCAACTTTGTAAGTACGGGGTTCAAATCAAGCAAAATTAACTGGGTATTGTTATTTTCGGTGAGAATAACCTCATTTTTAGCGTTTAATCCCAATTTACCAAGCCCTTTGTAGTCAACTACTGTATTTTCTCGGTTGCTAATATAAACATCAAATTGAATTAGATACGAATATCCTTCAATCGAAATAACTTGATTGGGCTTCGCATTAAAGGTTTTATAAATATTGGGTTCTGGATAAACTACCGAACTCTTCAAATCTCCTGCATAAGCCATTAATTTCGATTTGATTGTATAAGCATCTAAACTTTTGAGAGAATCTAAATTCTGAGAAAATAATGGTTGGAGGTTTAACAAAGAAGGTCGTCTTGAGAAATAATCAAAAGATGTTTCGATGGTTTTTATTTGCGACGAATCAAGTTTTTGGTTTTTAGAAATCTCAATCTTTCCGTTTTTTAGTAATTTTCCTTTTTCTAAAACTTCTACAAGACGATTGTATTGACTGCTATCAGAAATCGAAAACGCACCCCACGGCCCGACAACCGAAAGCAAAACAATGATTGACAACGAGAAAGGTATGAGTTTTATATTATCGGCTTTACTTATAATAAAATAGACTGATATAGCAAATAACCATATCGCTAACAATAGAACAAAATAACGAAACTCGGTAAAACCGTATTCGTTGAGCCGAACGTAAATCGCAACAAATAGCAGCGTAATCAGCGGTAATAATAAAATGTAAAAAGCCTTTGAATAGCGTTTTATCCAATTATTTGAGATACGTAATGGATAGAGAAGCAAAAAAGCCAGTGTCTCGAAACCGGCACATGCCAAGATAAGCAAACTGACCCATCCACGGGGAAGACTCCAAGCAGCAATGATTTTTGCTTCATAAATAAACAAAATGAGCATGTAAATCATTACCAACGTCAGTAAGACATATTGGGCAAAATACTTTAAGCCCGTTGGGTATTCTGTTTTAGTTTCGAGGATTTCGATAGGTTCAGGTATCCCGCCAACGAAAAAATGTGTGTTGCAATATATATTTAGTACCAACCATAAATACATGTATTTGTAGCTCGTGAGTTCGACCCCGAAGAGCATTTCGATAGCAAATAAAGCAAGACTCAACCCTAAAAAAAGAGTGATTGTGTAAAGAAATGATGTTAGGATACGTATAAAAAGTGTTTTGTTATATTGCCAAAAACCATTGATTTGAGAGTTAATAGGCCAAGCAAAAGGAAGATATGCCACAACCAAATGCCCAAAAATCACAAAGGTAAAATAACGTACAACAAAATAAATATCTTCAGTTTTTTGCCATGAGTTACTCAAAGCATAAAGCCCCAGAAAAAGCAGGATTGCAATATAGTAATAGAATCGTTTTTTTCTTTGCCCAGTAACCTCCGCACTAAAAAATAATGGAATACCCAAAGATATAATCATTGTGATTTGTGTTATAAACCATTGTTGCTCTTTTAATAGCTTATAGTCTTGTTTGGTGCTTGAGCCACTATCATCAATCACAAAATAATAAATAAGTAGTCCTGTGGTTATCAAACTACTCAAGAGTGTCAGCGGAAATCTTTTGTGATTTTGAATAAACACATAGGCCAAACGCATAATGGCCTCGGCAGAGAAAAAACGAGAAATTGGTTTCATAGTCTCGGTTTGATAAGTTGTAGCAGAAAGATAAAAAGAATAATTAGAACTGGCAATCAAACGCCAATCCAATTCCAGCAATCATACATTTAATTTAAGGAAAAAGTCAATGGAGAGCAATCACAAAACAAATCTAAATATTTGCAATAAAATTGAATATCAAAAAATAAGCGAATATATTTTAAAAAACTTATTTACAACTAAACTTTAATTTCTTTCCAATTTCTGGGTTTAGGTATTTGCGAAGAGCATCTGGCTTCGGTATAAAAACAGCTCTTCCAGTACCTTTAATATAGGTTTCGGCAGTGGGATTCCCGAAGCGTTTATAGAAATTCTGTTCACAATCTTTTGCTAATAAATCAGTATAAAGACTTATTCCGCAGAAATCGTTGTACTTGAAAAAATCTTCAAAAAATTGCATCTCAGCGTCAGTAAAGCATCGGGTTTGGCGAGTGGCTTTATCAAATTTTGGGTCATCGGCCAAAAATAAACACTTCCAATTTGCTTCATCAAAACTCTTAATTTGTTTGGGGTGTACTCTGCCAATAAAGAATGTTGTAGTCTTTTTATCATGAAATTGCTGTAGAGTATGTAAGCCAGTTGTGTATTGCCAAAACATACAATTCTCAGCCCCA
>JALOLV010000332.1 GCA_025455785.1 Spirosomataceae bacterium
TTTATTATTGTCCACGCAATGCACGAGGTACTGTAATCGTAGCAACTGGGTTAGCCGCAGGAACTAAAATTTTAACACCTTCGAGTTGAATTGCACCAACTTTAATTGATTTTCCTAAATCTAATTCTTCGATATTTAAAGAAATAAATTCAGGGATGTTTTTAGCTGGTCCTTGGATACGTAATTTACGTAACATTTGTACCAATTTACCACCTTTTTGTTGGCCCAAAGATACACCTTGTAATTTAATTGGAACTTCAATTTTAATCACCTTGTCTGGGTTGATTAACAAGAAGTCAGCGTGTATCAATTGGTCATTTACTGGGTGGAACTGTGTTTCTTGGAGAATAGCCGTGTACTCTGTTCCTTCAATGTTAAGAATTACTTCATAAGCATCTGGAGTATTCAACAACGGACGGAACAAATATGCTGGTGCAAAGAAAGAAATTTGGTCTTCGCCACCATACAATACGCACGGAACATTTCCTTGTGCTCTCAATTCTTGTGAGGCAGAACGTCCGAGATTCGCTCTTTTAAACCCTACAATCTCAGTTTTTTTCATTTTGATTGGTTTGCTTTTTATCCTCTAAAAAAGCTTTTTTAATTAATGGAATCGTATTTTGAGGATACTAAATACGACTTACAGACCTAAATTCTGCTGATAATTTATAAATAATGTGCTAATAGAGCCATTGTCCCGAATAGCTCGGCAACCGAAAGAACCTTAATTTTGTCATTTGGTTTTTTCAAAGGAATCGTGTCGGTGACGATTAGCTCTGCCAAAACCGAATTTTCGATGTTTTCGTGTGCTTTGCCCGACATCACTGGGTGAGTACATATCGCACGAACCGATTTGGCACCTCTTTCCATGATTAATTCCACATGGTTCCACCCGTATCAATCAAATCATCAACCAAAACAATATCGCTTCCTTCAACATCTCCAATCAATTGCATCGAGGCAATCTCATTGGCTTTTTTGCGGTGTTTATCACAAATCACAATATCGGCATTGAAGTAACTCGCTATCTTTCTGGCTCTTGCTACACCACCAACGTCTGGCGACGCAAACTTTAGATTTGTAAATTGCTGTGCTTTTAGGTACGGAACAAAAATTGAAGTTCCTTCGAGGTGGTCAACAGGGATGTCAAAAAAGCCTTGAATCTGACCTGCGTGCAAATCCATACACATCACTCGGTCGGCTCCGGCCGCTGTTAGCATATTCGCAATCAACTTTGCCGTAATCCCGACTCTTGGTTTGTCTTTGCGGTCTTGGCGTGCGTATCCATAATAAGGCAAAACTGCAACTACATAGTGAGCCGATGCTCGACGAGCGGCATCAATCATCATGAGTAGTTCGAGGATATTATCGGCGGGTGGAAAAGTTGATTGAACCAAGAAAACATCGCAACCACGAACTGATTCGTCAAAACTTACCGAAATCTCTTGGTCGGCAAAGCGTTGAACACTGATTTGCCCCAAATCTTTACCGTAATAATCGGCGATTCGGCTTGCTAAATAACGTGATTGAGTACCCGAAAAAATCTTAACTTCAGCCATGGAAAGTTCCGAGTTTTTGGGTTCAAAGCTTCAATCGTCCAAAAGTAAATCAACTTTTACGTATTGAAATCTTTAAACTTGCAAACTCTGTTTTTTAATTTTTCCGCAAAATTACGACAATTTAAAAGAAATTGCTACATTCGCTAAAATATTTTATGCTTCCCAATGTAAATAATTCAGAAAAGTGATTTGCTGTGATAACTATTATTGATTGATTATCAAACAATTGGTCTGATTTTTGGCTCTTCTTTTTCACTTGTTGTGAAATTATTTGACGTTTTGGATTTCTAAAATATTGGATTATGATTAATAAAAGGCTTAAAATAATGCAGCTTTCGTTGGTTGATGAAGTACCTGAACTTAACAAAATTTTCTTTTTAGACATTTTTGCTGAATCTTATTATGATAGCTCACGGAATCGGATGCGACTTAATACCATTAAGGGGCAGCAGATACCGCCTTGTTTGAAAGTTAGCTGTCCTTCAAAATTGATTGGTAATTATCCTGAAGGAACTATTTTTAAGTTGGATGCACGATTGGTGCGTCGAGAAGGTCGTCAGCCATATTTTATTTCTATCAATAGGCAAAACCTACAAAGGGCTATCGAATTCTTTGATTATAACCTAAAAGTTCAGAATGGATTCGATTACGAAATCAATCCACAGAAAAAAGATATTCACAAAATTAGTAAATTGTTGTAGGGTTAAATAATTCTTACTCTAAACCCTCATCCACAAAACTCTTTAATCATTACTTTCCTACAATAAACCCATCAAAAAGTGAAAATTAAATCTTATTTTACAATAGCTTTTGTATTTGCTATTCAATTTACTTTTGCTCAGTGGACATCGACCTCAAAGCCAGCAAACCCGATTTCGGCAGCCAATGAATTGCAGCGAGACGCAAAGTTTTCAACCGACTCGCTCGGGAACTCGTATTACGTTTGGGCTGATTACCGAAACAACAAAACCGAACTTTTTGCTCAAAAACTTAATTCTTTAGGCTCAACTCAATGGGTCAAAGATGGCGTTCGAGTTGGAGTTTTGGCTGAAAATTATAATTTGAATCTGAGGTTTACCCCAAAAATAATCAAACCCGACGGCTCTGGTGGTGCATTGATTTTGTGGCATCAGTACTACAATATCTCGAATACACAGATTGCTTATTTGTTTTTGCAACATATTGATAGTAAAGGTATTACAAAATGGGATGGGGGATTTAAAGCCTCTGATTTATCGCTGGGTTCTACTGATGAGAATAGTGAATTATTGGACGTTGTTTTGCAGAATAATTCTTACAAAATTCTATTCAATAAACATGATGCCGGTAATGAATATAGTTTTGTTTATTTGGCCGAAGTTGCGTCAAACAATGTAAGAAGCGAGGACTTTTTTTTAATTGAAAAAAGAGACCTAAAAGGTGGGTTTGATGATAAAAAAAATCAAATTATACTGATTGCTCGTGAACCTGATAATTCATATAGCTACTACAAAGGGTCAATGTCGGCTCCAAAAAGTATTGCTAAAACTCCAAACTTGATACCGCAAAGTGGTACACATCGTATAGATATGTTCAAGTTTGATTCAGAATACAATACTTATATTGGTCGTACAGAAACAAACGGTGGCGAGAAAAAAGTATTTACTCAAAAAATAAATTCTGATGGGCGTTTGCAGTGGGGAACAAACGGTTATGGCTTTGGCGATAATGTATCGTTTGATATTCAGGTTGTTCCGTTGTCTGATGGCGGAGGTATTGCCACTTGGATTCGAGATATTTCGCCAGTGAGAGAATTTAGAGTTGCAAGATTCAGAGCCAATGGTTCGATTATTTGGCAAAAAGAAGTTGTTAAAGCCAATCCGGGTTTGTTTCTACCCAATAAATTAGTTGCAGATGGTGCCGATGGCGTATTTACACTCTGGTTTACCGACAATGGTAGCGGTGGGGCGAATTACACAGTTCAAAGAATTGACAAAGACGGAAATCTCGTTTTTGGAGAGAACGGGAAAGTGATGGAAGGTTGGAGTGGTTTTACAGATTACCGTTTACTTGCTCATCCAAAAGGTGGATGCTTAGCGATTTTTGGTGCATCGCCTACCAATGGAGATTTGAAAACATTCGATTTGTTCATCAATAAATTTAATAATGATGGTTCTTTAGGTATAAAAAGCACAATTTTAATTGATAATTCAACAAAAAGAGAGTTTTCGGTCAATGAAAATTTAGATGTTAAACTTCAACTCGGTGGTGATGGGTTTTTACCTAATAATATTTTCACTGTAAATTTATTAAACCGCCAATTTAGATTGGTAAGAGTACTTGGCAGTAGCGAATCAAGCCCAATAAATGTTAAGATTCCGAATGATATTATTGGAGCAGATTTTCTGTTAGAAGTAGTATCGTCATCGCCCAAAACCGAGTCTGAAAAATATCAGGTCAGAATTTTAGAGGCTCCGATTCCGCCAATAATCTCTTCGAGTCAAAGCGTTTACTGCTCCGGAAGTAGAATCCAAGTACTGGCTTCGGCTTGCGGTGGAACTGTCAAATGGATGGATAACAGCACCGTAAACCCGAAAACTGTTACCATAAATAATGAAACTGAATTTTGGGCAACGTGTATTCAAAATGGAAAAGAGTCATTGAAATCAAACGTTGTAAAAATAGGAGTAGTAATTCAACCTGCGGCGGCGGCAAATAACTCAGGTCCTTTTCTTGAGGGTGAAGAAATAAAATTGACATCTTCGGGCGGAAATACCTACGAATGGAAAGGCCCCAATGGTTTCACTTCTACCGTTCAATCTCCAACCATTAGCAGTGCGACCCCTCAAAATGGGGGTATTTACACCGTTACGGTATCAAATAAAACTCAAGTACTAACCTGCTCGGCTACGGCTACAACCGAAGTGAAAATTAATTTAATTTTGAGTACAGACGATGAATCTTTGGGATTGATAAAGATTTACCCTAACCCTGCGAGCGAACAAATTTTGATTGACTCGAATGAAGAATACTCCTACCAAATATTCGATTTTTTGGGGAGAATAGTAAAACAGAATACAAATCTTAAATCGGGCAATATTGAAATAAAAGGATTAAAGTC
>JALOLV010000333.1 GCA_025455785.1 Spirosomataceae bacterium
ATTTTGGTGATTCATCAAGGACAAATCATTGAGCGAGGAACACACGAATCGCTTCTAAACCTTGAAGAAGGATTCTACAAAAAACTAAGCACGATGCAGATGCTCTGAGTTAGATACATATCAAAAGTATCAAATTATCTTAGCAGTTATTTGATACTTTTTATAACATTTACAAACTTTTCTAAATCCTCCGAATTGGTTGCCACTCCTACCGAAACCCGCACTGCACCTCTGTTTTTTTGCAGAAACTGACACATTTCGTCATAATTTCCATTTTCGTGATTCATAAAATAATCATTCATTTCGGCTTGGCTAATCTGATTGTTTATTTCATCAATACCAGGGTTACAAAAACACCCTGTGCGTATCGAAATTTGTTTTTCAGATGTCAGTTTTTCAATGGTTTTTAGAGGAATATTGCCACCGTTTTTGTCATAAAAATTCATACAGAGATTACCCCCTCGTTTTTCAAAATTTTCTGTTCCATAAATTTTTACTAAAGACCTACCGTTGTCGTGTTTCAAGGTTTTCAGTTCATCAAAAAGGGCTTTTGCAAGTAAATTTACTCGTTTTGAGATGCGTTCGATGCCTATTGATTCGATGTATTCTAAGCCAAACTTTATGGTGGGAATGGTATTATAATTGATTGTTCCGTCTTCAAATCTTTCATGATTATTTGTCAAAAATTTCTTTTGCGATGCCACCGAAACCAAAGTAACAGTTCCGCCTGCAAACCATGATTTTTTGAGTTTATCGAATTTGCTTTTATGCACCAAAAGGCAACCGATTCCAGTTGGATAACCGAAGATTTTGTAGAATGAAATCGAAACAAAATCAGGTTGATAAATTGACAAATCCAAGCGTGAAGTAGGCACAAACGCCGCCGCATCGAGCAGTACATCGAAGCCTTTTTGTTGGGCATATTTTATTAATTCTAAATCATGTTTGATACCCGAAACATTCGACTGGGCTGGAAACGCAAACAGGTTATTGGCATCGGGCTTTGCTTGGTTGAAAACATCGAAAAGTGCATCGGTATTTATCAATAAATCGTCTTGATTGACAGGCACATAGTGTGTATCGCCCAATTGTTTTCTACAAAATTCACGAATCCCATTGACCGAATTATGGTTATCGGCCGTCAGTACATACGAGCTTTTGCAAGTAAATGGATAGCTTTCGCCCACGATTTTTAAAGCCCCCGAAGCGTTGGGTGTGAATATGCAATAATAATCTTGGGCATTGAAAAACTGCAAGACTTTTGCACGGGTTTCTTCGACCAAATCGGTGGCTCGCTGCGAAGTCGGATTGACCGAATGAGGATTCCCAAAAACGGTATTCAAGAGCAAATCTTGGTGTTTCTGAACCAACGATTTAGGAAACAGATTTCCGCCAGTATAGTCTAAATAAACCTGATTTTGGTTATCTAAAATACTGTATTCGATTCGGCGTAATTGCTCAAAAAACACATCTTTTACACCCAAAAAGAGGTTTTTACTTTGTTTTTCAGGGCTAATTGTTTGTATCATGGCTTTCGATTGGTTAATCAGAAATACGAACACCCCTCAAATAAATATTCTGAACTGTCATTTGAGAAGGTGAGTGCGTCGAATTGGCAATTCCATTAAAACCCGCACTAAACTGTATTGATTGCCCTTGGGTTAGATAGATTTCGGAAGTTGAATGGATAGACGCTGAAAGACTGGTATTTATTCCCAAGGATTCCATTTTACCGTTTTCCAAAAAGAAAGAATGCAATGTTACATTACTACTATTATCTATTTTACCTCGCAATTCATATTCTAAGCTATTTTGGGCTTGATTAGAAGTAAAACGAAATTTTGAGAATACCTCAAAACGATACAATCCTGTCTTATTTATATGGATTCTGTTTGAATTAAGATTGATTGCTACGTCGTTCAGTGTTTCATAGAGTATGGCATTGAAATTAAAGGTGGGGGTCTGATTGGTAGCTCCGCCAACGTCATCGTCAAAATCGCCCGTGTTATTCTGCAGATTTGAACACTGAATTGCGAATTTTGAACCCGCAGAGAGGGTCTGCCAAGTGGGGGCGTTTGTGCCGTTCGATACAAGCACTTGCCCTGCCGTGCCGCTATCGTCATTGACCATTATTTTGCCTTTCACGTTTAGGTTTCGGCTTACGTCAAGGTCTTGGGCAAAGATTGAGTAACTGCCCAGAAGTATAAGAAATAATATGTTTTTCATGTGTATAAGAATGGTTAAATAGCTGATAATGAAGCGATTACACTTTTATTTGTGTACGGTTTGTATGCATAGTCGCTACATTGTTAGTTGCTGCCTTTGTTTTGTTTTGCCAAAGTTTTTTTGTTTTGCATTAAATACAACATAGCATCTTCGACTGCTTTTGTTGCACCTGTTGGACTAAATCCTAATTCGTTTTTTGCTTTTGAAATATCAAAATTTTGTTGAAGCCCCGAAAACATTGCAATATCTTTTATTGAAAGTAAGGGAGCTTTGCCATTTATTTTACTACCTAACTCCATAAGCCAAGCAATTACAAATAGCAAAGGCTTAGGGAGAGCAATAGGTAAATTAATTTTTAACTCTGGAAAAAGTCTTTGAGCAATTTGAGTGGTTTCTTTTAGCGAAAGACATTTCTCATTTGCCAAGATATAACGCTCTCCGTTTTTGCCTCGGGTAGCTGCCAAATAACAGCCTTCGGCTACATCTTTTACATCAATCCAATTCAAGGCAATGTTTGTTTCGACTGGTACCGCTTTGTCTAAAACCAACTTAATGATGTTGTAAGATGCACTCAACGGTTCAAACGCAATGCTACCAATCATTGTAGATGGAAGCACAGCTACGATATCTATCTTGTGCTTTTGGGCAAGCTCAAAAGCTAACTTTTCGCCATCGTTTTTAGAATTATAATACCAATCCCTTCTGTCAGGATTAAAGCCATTGCTTTCCTTGGTGGGCATAGAACTATAATTCAAAGCAGCAATTGAGCTCACATAAACAATGCGTTTAACCCCTGCTTGTGCGGCTGCTTCAATCGTGTTTTTTGTGCCTTCTATGTTGATGTCATAAATCTCTTTTTTAGGGTCTTTTGCCCAAAGTTTAAATACTGCACCTACTGCATAAAATGTATCAACACCTTGCAGAGCATTTATTAATGATTGCTTGTCTGTAATGTCAGCCTGCACTATTTCGCAATCTAAACCCACAAAAGGCTCTTTATTTTTGATATTACGAACAGAAGCCCTAACTGGAATTCCTTTGTCAATTAGAAGTCTCACCAAATTGTTGCCAAGGTGCCCGTTAGCACCTGTAACTAAAGCCAATTTATTTTTTACCATTTTTTTAAACTATATAGGCTGCTTAACCTCTTGATAATGAATACATTGTATCAGAATATATTTTAAGACTTCGTTTTGCTCAAGCTTTTTTCATGGATAATCAGCGATTTATGAATTCTATTTTTTATAAAATGAAAAAAAAATATTGCTTTCTCTATAAATCACTGATTATCAAATACTTAATAGAACTTACAAGTTACTTAAAATTAAAAATCCGTTCTTGCAAAACCTGTTTTCTACGCCTCGAAACGGTTACTTTGGTATCATTGACCATTTCGATAAAATTATCTTCGAGCGATTGATAGTTAGAAATATATTGTAGATTCACTACAAAAGATTTATGTGTACGAACAAAGTACGGATTCCTACAAAAACGCCTTTCAAGTTCTTTCAGCGTAGTAGCTACCAATAGCTTTGTGCCATCGGTGCAAACCACTTGGGTATAATTTTCGTTGGCTATCAAAAGCACAACTTCATCGGGGCAGACTGCTTTTCTGCCCCCGATATGGATGTTTGTTTTCATGGTATTTTATTCAAATTATACTCCTTAAAGTTTTTTGCATACCAACCCATCATGTATGTCATTTTTCGGAGAGCAAATGTGAGCAACGAATTGGGGTATTTTAACGGATAGATTGCTTTTAAACTATCATCGAAATGTGCCAAAAGAAAACGCTCGCCTTTGACCGGATTATCGGCAAACCAACGGGTCGCAAATTCATTAATCAATACCCGACAACACGCCAAACCAGCCTCCGAAAACTTAAAATTTGCCTTTTCGTATTCTTCATAATATGCTGCAAAATCTTGGTAGTTTTTGGGCAAATCTGTGAGGTGCATACGTTGCCCAACGGCTTTCCAAAAGTTTGTCAAAATCTTCTTTTCGTGATTACTTCTGTGCTTTAATCCTACCATGCTACGGAAATTATTTGGATAAATC
>JALOLV010000043.1 GCA_025455785.1 Spirosomataceae bacterium
TCGGCATAAATCTGATTGATAACAGCCCACTGGCTTCCGTCTGAAACAAAAATGGTCGTTTTTACAACGTTTTCTTTGCTGCTTCCCACCGATTCGAGGATAATATTCAGATTATCCAAAACCACTTTTAGTTGTTCTTCAATGCTCGATTCGGGCGGTAATTTTTCTGAATTCTGAATCCGAATCGGCAAAATTCCCGATGTAAACAAGAAGCCATTACTAACGATTGCTTGCGAATAATGCCCGAGCGGAATGGGAGTATTTTCGACCTGAACTTTTTTCATTTATGCTACTTCTAAAGCATCCACCTCTGCTTTAATCCAATCGTATCCTTTTTCTTCGAGTTCGAGAGCTAACTCTTTCGTACCCGATTTTACGATGCGACCTTTGTAAAGCACGTGAACAAAATCTGGGACGATGTAATCGAGCAAACGCTGGTAGTGAGTTACAACCACAAATGAGCGGTTTTCGTCACGCAACTGATTGACACCCTCTGCCACTATACGAAGTGCATCGATGTCGAGACCTGAGTCGGTTTCATCCAAAATACAAAGACTTGGCTCAAGCATTGCCATCTGGAAGATTTCGTTGCGTTTTTTCTCTCCACCCGAAAAGCCTTCGTTCAGTGAGCGTTTCAGAAGCGTATCATCAATCTTCACCAATTTGGCTTTCTCTTTCATGCGTTTCAAGAACTGAGCCGCATCAAGAGGTTCTTCTCCTTTGTATTTACGAATCTCGTTGAGGGCTGTTTTCAAGAAATTGATTGTCGTAACACCCGGAATCTCAACTGGGTACTGAAACGCCAAGAAGACGCCTTCGGCGGCACGCTCTTCGGGAGCTAAATCGAGTAAATCTTTACCGTTAAACTCTACGCTACCGTCGGTTACTTCGTAATCTTCACGACCCGCCAATACCGACGCCAACGTACTTTTGCCCGAACCATTGGGTCCCATGATTGCATGAACCTCACCCGGCTTAATTTCTAAATTAATCCCTCTTAATATTTCTTTCTCCTCGATTCTTGCCTGTAAATTATTGATTGTAAGCATTGTAAATTGCCAATTTAACTAAATTTGAATTTATTGTACGATATGTCGCAAAAGCGATGCAAAGATACTATCAAAATTGCAGAATTGCTTTTATCTATTGAAAATAACTCCAAACAGAGCCAAGTTGTTCCACACTACGTATAATTTTAATCTATAAACGTAAACAAAAAAGCCATCTTATGATGGAATAAGACAGCTTTTGGGGCATTCTAAAGATTTTGACGTTTATTCTATACCTTCTTCTTTAAGTAAATCTATCAAAATAAATTCTATATTCTCCATGACTTCAATCTCAACATTCCAATCCACAATTAGCCACGGCTTTTGGTTTTGAGCAATCATTATTTTGCGAGTACCCGTCATTACCCAAATCACTTTTTCGACACCAAAATCGAGCATTTTTTGAGTTTTTCGATAAAAATATTCATCGGGCGATTCAAATTTACCCATATCGGCTTTGGTATCTACTTCGATGACGATTCGGGGCGGGATGTCTAAATACTTATTAGAGTAAAAGTCTTTGATTAATGATTTGTCAATTATCTGAATATCATTGGCAAAATTGACATTTTTACCCAAGTGCAAACCAGATTCGTTTGTACCAACCATAAATCCTTTAGGTAATTTAAGGTTCAAAAACCTCACGATGACCGATACAATCATCACTTGAAAAAAACTACTTGGCATAATCTCATCTATTGTTTTTTCTCCACTCAAAACCTCTTTGTAGCCTTTGTAGTAGATAGGTTTTCCATCCATGACCTCATAGATGAGGTATGGCGGAATCTTCCGTGCGGGCTTACGTTTTGGTTTTTCTAAAACAGCTACATCCATAATTTCTCTATTTATTAACCAAATTTACTAAAAACTTCGATACCACAAAATTTTGCTTTTCGGATACTTATCTATAATATTGCAATGAAATGACACTTCATCGAGAAAATATTACGACCGAAAAAACTTATTATCAATCACTTACACCTTCGTACGCGATTGATAACAGCAGCTCGCTTTATCGTCATTTCTGCAAGCCGCATCGTACACTTACCTATTTTTTTCAACTCCTTTTTGTGATGCAACAGTTCGGATTTTATTAATGCTCAGAAGTCATACAATGGTCATTCGTTAGTCATTTATTGTCATTCAGTAGTTTAATAAAATTCTTAAAATTATGCTTTTTGTTTCATCAGAAGTTGGAACCCTCCAACGATTAATTATACATAGCCCCGACTCGGGCCTCGGAAAAGTTGTACCATCCAAAGCCCAAGATTGGCTCTTTGAAGACATCGTTCATCTCGAAACCATGCGTCGCGATGAATATGATTATTACGTCAAAATCCTTTTGTATTTTCTTGATAGTGAGAAAGTTAAAGGTAAATTAAAGAAAATCGATGCCGATAAAACCCGTAATTTCTACAAACCAGATAAAAAGCAGTATTTTAACTCCGATAAAGTTCTTGAGTTCGAGAAATTATTGAATGATATTCTCAAAAACCGAGAAGTGCGTGTGCAGCTTATTGCGGCGGTTTGTGCGGTCGAAGAATGTGCTTATAGCGAACAGCAGCAGTTTATGGCAATGAATCCGACGGATTTGACCAAGACTTTTATCACAGGTACAACACCCGATGGCGAGATGTTCTTCCCTCCTATCCCAAACCTGATTTTTACTCGTGATATTGGGATTGTCGTAAACGACCATTTGATTCTGAATAAACCTGCTCGCTTGGCTCGTACCCGTGAATCGCTTTTGGCAAAATACGTTTTCTTTAATCACCCGATTTTTAAGGAGATTTCGGATAAAATCATTGAGATTATCGAAGATGAACACCATTTTTTACTGCCCGAAGAAGAGCAAGACGGACGCCAAGATACGCTCGAAGGTGGCGATGTGATGATGGTCGCACCTAATCACTTGTTTGTAGGTATCAGCGAACGCACCACCATCGAGGCCGCCCGACAAGTGATTGATAAATTATTTGCCAAAAATATCGTGCAGAAAGTTACGCTTATCAAGATTCCACAAAAGCGTGATTATATGCACATTGATACAATTTTTACGCAAATCAAACGCAATGTTTGGGTATTGCTTGGTTCGCTCGGAAAAATATCGGATGAAAACAAAAAATACCAAGTTTGGGCCGATTTAGGTCAAAAACCTAATTTCGAGGAATTAAAAATCCGTCAGTTTATCAATAAAGAGGATGGTGTAAAAACCCGCGATTTTGAGAATCTCGAAGACCTGCTCGAAAGTGTTACAAAAGAAGATTTAAATTGCTACGAAGATGTAAAATTTGTATATTCGGGCAATGGTGAGTTTCCGTACGGAGCAAGAGAACAATGGACGGATTCGTGCAATCTGTTGGTCATCAAAGAAGGCGTTGCCGTGGGCTACGACCGCAACGATAAAACCTCTGAGGCATTCCGTAAGGCTGGTTTTCAGACGATTCGAGCGGCCGATTTGCTCGAAAAATTTGAGAGAAACGAGCTTTCGCCCGAGACACTGACCGATACGATTATTCTTTTACCTTCGGCCGAGTTATCTCGTGCCAGAGGCGGCTCTCACTGTATGAGTATGCCACTCAATCGTGTGAATTTGTAGTGTGTTTTTTAATTCGCAAGAGTAAAATCCTTTCAAAAGTGGATACAAAAGTTGACAGGATTTTTAGATATGAGCCAAATAATTTTCTATAGCGTTGGGTTTGCAAACCCAACGCTATGAAAAATCTAAGATTTAATAACTTTGATTCAACCTTATCTATAAACCCTGTCAGCGTTAAGCCAAGTAACCAAATATTAAATCAGACGAGTTGAAAACCCGTTTTACATTTAAAACAATGCAAGCACAAATCACTTCTGACATATTAATGATTCGACCTGTGAAGTTTCAGTACAACTCACAGACCGCCGAAAGCAATGCTTTTCAGGATGCCACCTCGGCAAACCAAGATTTGAGCATTACGCAAGCAACCGCCCAAGAAGAATTCGACAACATGGTGCGTCAGCTTCGTGCTGCGGGTGTCAATGTCATCGTTTTTGAAGACACTCCCGAGCCGCATACACCCGATAGTATTTTTCCGAATAACTGGATTTCGTTTCATGCCAGCGGCAAAGTCGTTTTGTACCCGATGCAAGCCGAAAACCGTCGTTTAGAACGCCGCATGGATATTATTGATGCACTTCGCAACGATTTTGATATAGATGTAGTGCTTGACTTTACGCATTTCGAGAAAGAAAACAAGTTTCTCGAAGGTACTGGCAGCTTGGTACTCGACCGTACCAATCGTATTGCGTATGCGTGTGTCTCGCCACGTACCGATGCCGAGGTCTTGGATGCTTGGGCCAAGCAAATGAATGGCTACAAGGTTGTTAAGTTTCACTCATTCGATGCCAATGACAAGGCGATTTACCATACAAACGTTGTGATGTGTATGGGCGATACTTTTGCGGTTGTTTGCTTGAAATCTATCAAAGACCCCGATGAGCGATTGATTGTAAGAGAAACCATTGAAAAAAGCGGCAAAAACGTTTTTGAAATCAGTCTTGAGCAGATGAATCAGTTTGCGGGTAATATGCTACTCGTAAATACCAAACGTGGTACAAAATTATTGGTAATGTCGAAAAGTGCCTACCATTCGCTTACCCCGGCACAGGTTGTTGAGCTTGAAGAATATGCCGATATTATTAGTTTCGACCTTGATATGATTGAAAAATGTGGTGGTGGCTCGGCTCGTTGTATGATGGCCGAAGTACATCTACCATACAAAGGATTGTCTTGAAAAATGCTAAATTGTTGACAATTAAATAGTTACGAGACATATCTATTTGTAATAACCCCAAATATCGATAAAAATTCAAATATTTGGGGTATTTTTACCTTCATAATGTTTAAAGCGGCACACCCCCGAATTCAAAAAAGTAGATGAATTTCAATTTCTTGATGGTACGATTAAAATTTGAGAAATTATTAAACGTCCAATAAGGTATCACGAACCCAACAAGCCGCAAGTCATCCAAATACATTTTTATCCATTTTGATTGCGTTCAAAGCTATGTTTTTTGGCATTACATGATTAGTCAATCAGGATTGATTTCGGTTAGAATAATTTACACAAAATTTGAAACCATGCAAAATTCTCGAAAGCTAATCCTCTACATAGCCATGAGTTTAGACGGCTACATTGCTCAACCAAATGATAGCCTTGATTTTTTATCAATGGTCGAAAAAGAAGGAGAAGACTACGGCTACAATGATTTTATTGAGACAATAGATACTGTTATCGTGGGGCGTAAAACCTACGAGAAAGTCCTTTCGATGGGCTACGATTTTCCGCACACCGACAAAGAATCATACATCATTACCCGAACCCCAAGACCATCCATCGGTAATATCACGTTTTATACCGCAGACCTCAAAACGCTCATTGAAAATCTAAAAGCCAAAGAGGGTAAAAATATTTTTTGCGACGGTGGGGCCGAAATCGTGAATGAATTGCTCAAACACAACCTTATTGATGAGTTTTATATCTCGGTAATCCCGATTATGGTTGGCAACGGCACGCCACTTTTCAAAAACAGAAGACCCGAAATTGCTCTCAAACTAATAAGTAGCAAATCATTCGAGAAAGGCCTCGTTCAGTTGCATTATTCAAGAATTACTTAGTAGTTTGGAATGATAAATTGATTCAAAACGTTAAATTTGGAAGAATCAATAAATCAAAAACAGAGTGGTTGTGTGGTACCATTTTGTCTTCATACTCCAAAGAAAATGACTTACGATTTAATCATCATTGGGGCTGGTCCAATCGGCTTGGCATGTGGCATCGAAGCCCAAAAAGCAGGATTGAATTACCTTATCATCGAAAAAGGATGTTTGGTCAATTCTCTCTACAATTATCCTGCAAACATGACCTTTTTTAGTACATCGGAGCGTCTTGAACTTGACAGTATTCCGTTTGTATCGAACAACGCCAAACCCACCCGCAGCGAGGCTCTCGAATACTACCGTCGTGTGGCCGTGCATCGCAAACTCAATGTTAATCTCTTTGAAGAAGTCACGGGGCTTATCCCAGAAGCCAGTCATTATAAAATCTCGACCAGTAAGAATCATTACATTACCAAAAACGTAGTTTTGGCAACGGGTTTTTACGATATTCCGTTTATGATGGGCGTCGAGGGCGAAGATTTACCCAAAGTTACTCACTATTACAAAGACCCACATTTCTACGCCATGACAAAGGTTTTGGTGGTAGGAGCCAATAATTCGGCCGTAGATGCCGCCCTCGAAACTTGGCGAAAAGGTGCTGAAGTTACGATGGTCGTTCGCCAATCCGAAATCGGTCGAAGGGTAAAATATTGGGCAAAACCCGACATCGAAAACCGAATCAAAGAGGGTTCTATAAAAGCATATTTCGATTCAGAAGTTAGCAAAATCTCCGAAAATGAAGTCATTATAAAAACTCCCGAAGGAGAAATCACTGTACCCAATGATTACGTCATTGCGATGACTGGCTACCAGCCCAATCTTGATTTTCTACGCAAAATCGGAATCGAACTTTCGGCCGACGAAACCATGAAACCCAACTACAACGGTGCCACAATGGAGACCAATCTTCCGAATGTTTTTTTGGCGGGGGTTATCTGCGGCGGCATGGACACGCACAGCTTATTTATCGAAAATTCGAGGATTCACGCCGAAATAATTGTCAAGAAGATTATTTCGGGTAAATAACAATTGATTTTCTTAAAAACTGTTAAAACATAAACGATTGGTGAATATTTACTAAATTGCAACCAAAAATAAATCTCAAAAAGCAATCAAACCTATTATGAAATACGGTATTCTGACAGTTCTAATTATTTTTAGCATTAATTCTTACGCACAAAAACTCAAAATTGGCTACACCTACGAAGACTATATTTTTGCGAGTTTAAAAGAAACAAAGGCACTTCAAGATACACTCACGGCTCAACAGCAGCGTTTTCAAGCCAAAAACGAAGCAAAAAATAAAATTTATCAAGACAAATACGCCGAGTATCAGGCAATGATGAAAGACGTTGCGAGTCTCACAACCGAGCAATTGAACGGCAAACTCAAAGAACTACAGGGCATGAAAGAGGAGATGGAGAAAGAACAGACGCAGTTCCAGACCGATTATCAGACAAATGCAGCGAAAGTTGTGAGCGAGATTCGTCAAAAAATTCAAAAAGCCACAAACGAAATCGCCAAAGCCAAAGGTTACACCTACGTTGTCAGAAGAAATTTTGATAACAATGCTGGCGAGTCGAACCCCGTTTTGCTTTATACAGCCGACAACGGAGCCGATGATTTGTCGATGGATGTAATCACAAAATTAGGCTCTGTACCAATCAAGAAACAATAACTTATTAACCCCTGACAGCGGCTTGCCGTCTGGCGTTCAAAACGCTGTCGGGGGGTAATTTTTATACATCAAGGCACAAATCCTGCAAGGCAGGTTCTACCTCTGTAAATATATACTCAAAATCTGTTTGTGCGAGACGTTTATTCAAGACGTAGTTTCCACCAAGAACCACCACAGCCATTTCTCCAAAAATCAATTTCAATACAAAACTCGGCACGTTGGGCATCCAAAAAGGTCTTTTGAGTACTTTTGCCGCTATTTTTGTAATCTCAAGATTCGTTACGGGCTTGGGTGCTACGGCATTGTAAACTCCGCTCATAGATTCATCTTCGATAGCCTTGATGAATACATTACAGAGGTCGTCAATATGAATCCACGACATCCACTGTTTACCACTACCCAAAGCCGCCCCAAAACCCAGTTTTATTGGTTGTAGTAATTTGGGCAATGCTCCGCCTTGATTACTCAAAACGATGCCAACCCTAACTTTAGTAGTACGGATTCCCGATTCGGCAATTTTATCGGCCGATTGTTCCCAAAGTTTGGTACATTCAGCCAAAAAATCATTACCAGCCACATGGTTTTCATCGATGCGGTCTTCTCCTGTATCTCCGCCATAAAAACCAATCGCCGATGCCGACACAAATGCCTTGAGTTTATTACTTTTTTTTAATTTTTCTTTCAATAAATCAATCGGTTTAATCCTCGAATCAATGATTTCTTTTTTTCGAGAATCTGACCAGCGTTTGTCGGCAATACCAGCCCCAGCCAAATGAATGATATAATTGGCCGATTCGACCGCCCCATCTTCGATATAGCCTTTGGTAATATCCCATTGATACACTTTTACGTCTGAAATATTCTCTTTTCGACGACTCAAATACGCCACTTTGTAGCCTTTTTGAAGCAATAATTCGGTCAATCTACTACCGACAAGGCCTGTTCCGCCAGTAATTAGTACAGTCTGATTATTCACAGAGTAATTTATTGGTTATTGAATCACAACCCAAATCGTCCAAAAATTGTTTGACTCCACAAATTAAATCTGATTTCAAAGCAACCTTTGGTAAAATCTCTCCGTATTGGCTAAAATACCTTTCATTTCTACCTTTAATCAAAACATTTATGAAAAAAATTACCATCATCGCCCTCGTTGTTTTTATTTTTGGCTCAATATTTATTATGAGTTGTAGTAAAGAGGCCGAGACCCCCGCCCCCGTAAAAGTAACTTACAACAAAGACATCAAAGCTATTTTTACGGCAAACTGTACTCCTTGCCACTTGGCAGGCGGAACTAACCCCAATAAATGGGATGATTACACACAAGCAAAAGCCAAAATCACGGCAATTCTTGACCGTGTACAACGCCAACCCGGTACAACTGGCTTTATGCCCCGCAATGGCACTATGCAATTGCCCCAAGCCACGATTGATAAGCTAAAACAGTGGGTCTCGGATGGTTTATTAGAGAATTGAGTAACCCAAAACAGCGTTCTTAGCCCTGCCCAAAGCGGGGCTTTTTTGTAATATTCTCATAATCAGCTCATTACCAATAAAAACTTAATATGATTACGTATAAGGATTACATTTTGTAACTTTGCGGCCACATTTTGCGTTATACCACAAAATCAAAATTAAATGCTTATCAATATCTTCAAATCAAAAATTCACCGTGTAAAAGTTACACAAGCCGAATTGAATTACGTAGGAAGCATCACGATTGACGAAGAACTCCTCGAAGCGGCGGGTATCATGGAGAATGAGCGTGTGCAAGTAGTAAATAATAACAACGGCGAACGCCTCGAAACTTACGCCATCAAGGGCAAGAGAGGGTCGGGCATCATTTGCCTAAACGGTGCCGCCGCCCGCAAAGCCGAGGTTGGAGATATTGTAATTATTATATCTTATGCTTGGATGACCCCCGAAGAAGCCAAAAACCATAAGCCTCTTGTGGTTTTTCCAGACGAAAATAACCGAGTAGTGAAGTAGAAATTGGTCAATAGTCAAACAATGGTCATTCGATAGTCATTCTGTTGTAATTGTTTAATAATCAATTGCTTGAGAGGTGCATCTCCCGCAACCGAATGACCATCAAATGACAATACCCATAAAAGGTCGAATAAACAAAATTAGCCACTTACCAAGTAGCCCCTTTTACCTTTGTCTTGATTCGGCATAAGTACATATCAGCCGTAATGTAAAGCGTTCCGTCTTCGCCAAAAGCACAGTTGGCAGTTGCTTGTTTGGTATCAATTCTGCCGAGAAGTTTTCCGCTTGGCGAAATCACCAAAACACCACCGGGTCCAGTCGCAAACAGATTACCTTTTTTATCAACTTTTAGCCCATCGGGGAGTCCTCGTAGCCCTTGTTTGCTCATCATCGTTCCATCAAAAAAGATACGACCGCCATCGAGCGTGCCATCAGCCTTGACATTAAAGGCTTTGATAACTGCCTGTGCGGGGTCTGATTGAGCTACGTACAAGATTTTTTCATCGGGCGAGAAAGCCAAACCATTTGGTCGAGTCATATCTTTAACGAGCAATGTAACTTTTCCGTCTTTGCCGATTCGATAAACTCCAAAAACGCCAGTTTCGCGAGTTGGGTCTTTTTCTTTTTGTGGAAGCCCATACGGTGGGTCAGTAAAATAATAATCACCGTTCGATTTCTGCACAACATCGTTGGGGCTGTTGAAGCGTTTGCCGTTGTGATTATCGGCCAGTGTACGTTTACCTCCAATATCCAGCGGCATCGCTGAGACCCGTCGGTCGCCGTGTTCGCAGGCTACCAATTGCCCCAAATTGTTGATAATCA
The DNA here is from genome assembly GCA_025455785.1 of Spirosomataceae bacterium. Lineage (GTDB taxonomy): Bacteria > Bacteroidota > Bacteroidia > Cytophagales > Spirosomataceae > JALOLV01. Next base: position 10,241 of record JALOLV010000043.1, read on the forward strand.
ACCCATTGCTACCGGGCTCGTTTCCGTAAGGCATGATACCCGTGTAGCCCGAAGGCTTCAGAAACTCGCTGATGCCCTCGCCTTCTTTCCATTTATAAATGGTATTTTTGGGTACATCCGAAAACAACAGATAACCACCTTTTTTGACCCATACGGGGCCTTCCGACCACTCAAAACCTTCGCCGAGAACTTCAATTTTAGCATCTTTATCGATTAATTCATCAATAGCGGGGTCGAGCCTAATGACTTCTCCAGTGTTTTTTTGTTGCGATATTCCTACATAACTCGTAATCATAGCCATTGCGGTTAAAAACAGTTTTTTCATGATAATCTTAGAGTTGAATTTTGGTCGGCAATTTAAACCAAATTCATCATATTTGCGTTAATTGATAAAAATTCACCACCGATTTTTTGTAAATCTGATTTGATTTACATAGATTTCGTAAACCAAATCATTCGAGAAATGATAGCGGATTTCAGCCAGATGGTAGATTACCGTCCGAACCGAAAAGCGACCCTTGACCTCAAGGAGCTGAAAGAAATTGTGCGTAAAGGCGAAGGTAAGTTTATCGAATTTAAACTGAAAAGCAATCATCCCGAAAAGATAGTTCGGGAGGCCGTAGCATTTGCAAATACCGAAGGGGGTAGGCTGATTATTGGTATCGGCGACGACAAAAGTATCAAAGGCTTGAAATTTGCCGACGAAGACGAGTACATCTTGCGTAGAGCCATCGAACGCCACATTTACCCCGCTATCGACTACGAAATCGAACGAGTTGTGGTAGAAAACGAACGAGAGGTTTTAATCTTCAATATCCAGAAAAGTCCCTTCAAACCGCATTACCTCGACCTCGACGGAAACCCCGAAAACCGCCGTGTGTATGTGCGTGTGGATGACAAATCGGTACAAGCCAGCAAAGAAGTTCGGGAGATTCTGAAAGGCGAACGTAAATCGCAGAATATCAGATTTCAGTACGGCGACAAAGAGCGTGTATTGATGAAATACCTTGCCGATAACGAACACATCACCGTTGACACCTTCGCCTCGATTGCCAATATTCCCCGAAAAATTGCTTCAAAAACGTTGGTGTTGCTGGTTTTAGCCAATGTGATTCGTATCCAACCCCACGAAGTTACCGATTTTTTTAGGGCGGCATAAAGTGTGATTCTACCTTGTCAAATTGGGTAAATCGTTATGTTTTTCGGATATTTGCAGAAAAAATATTCCTGATGCCAGATTTCAATTTCAAAGAATTTCATATTCGCTCTATCAATGCCGCTACCGATGCCGAGCGTGCTGCTATCAACCAAGAGTTAAAGGCTGTTTATGCGTCGCTTTCGGAAGAAGAAAAGGTAGTTTTTAATCAGCAATTGCAGCAGTTTTTGGTGAGGCAATACAAAGCTATCGGCGATGAATATGAAGCATTGAAAGAAGGCGGTGCATTCAATTAAATGTTATGCTTCGGGTTCCGTCATCAATCTCAGCCGACCAGTTTCAGTCATTAAAAATCCAAGAAATGACCTTCGTGGCGTATCGTAGCGATGTTTATCCGCAACGAAACGAGATTTTTTTTGAAGAACACGCCGTCATTTTTGTGTTGGATGGCGAAAAGAAGTTTTTATCGCCAAGCCAAGATATTCACGTAAAAAAAGGTCAGATTTTGTTTTTTCAGCGAGGGTGTTATTCGATGAACGAATCGCTGGGCAATAACTACCGCAGCCTTGTTTTTTTCTTTAATGAAAAACTCCTGAAAGAATTTGTGAGTCAAAATCGGGCTTTGTTCGATGACAAAAACTCACAAATCAACCAGCCCATTCTACAACTAAATTCGACATCAACATTCGAGAAATTCATTGATTCGCTGCTGCCGTTTTTTCATTCAAATACTCCCTATTTAAACCAGTTTTTGAGGCTCAAATTGCAAGAATTACTGCTTCATTTGATAGAGATTGATGCTTCGAGCCAATTCAAGAGTATTTTATTTAATATCTACAAAGGCGAAAAAACCGACTTGGAGTTTTTGATGAATGATTATTACCTAAAGCCGCTTTCGATTGGCGAACTCGCCCACCTTTCAGGACGAAGCCTGTCGGGGTTTAAGCGTGATTTTGAGAAACAATTCCGCACCTCTCCTGCTCACTGGATTAAACAAAAACGCCTCGAACACGCCGAGTTTTTACTCAAAAATTCGACAAAAAATGTATCCGAAATCAGCATGGAAATCGGCTACGAGAGTGTTTCGCACTTCATAAAGGCGTTTAAAGAAAAGTACGGAACAACCCCCAATAAGCTGGTTTGATTGGTAAGATTCTATTTGCAAATTGTAAGAATCAAATAAGTGTATTTATTTAATATCCTGATTTTCAATGAATTGTTGTTTTTATCATATAATTTATTTAATTTTGCCACTCGAACCAATTTTAAGTAAATCGTGATTCTAAAAAAATGTTTACTTGGTTTGTTGTTAGTCGTCAATTCGTTGGTGCTTAATGCTACCGACAAAATCCCATCTAAAGCAGCCTCAAAACGAGGAGCTTCTACTCCACCCATCATAAGCCCATACCTTAAATTTGCTGACGACATACAGCGATATGCCAAAAAATTTATCGGAACCAGATACGTCTATGGAGGCAAAGCCCCAAAAGGCTTCGACTGCTCAGGTTTTGTCGGGTACGTTTTTGCTAAATGCGGAATCAAGTTTGATATGCGTAGCTCCGAGTTGGCCAAGGTAGGCTACGAAATATGCGTTCCGGATGCCCTTCCGGGCGATTTAGTTTTCTTTCGTCGTAGTACCAACCCACGAAGCCCAGTTTCGCACGTCGGAATCGTCGTCGAGTACAGCACTCGTGGCTTAAAATTTATACATGCTACTCACGGCAAAGGCGTAACAATCAGTTATTTACCCGAGAAATATTACACTAACCACTTTGTTGGTGTGCGGCGGGTCATAGATACATTCAAAAATTTTTAAGCACACTTCAATTACTCCTAAACTAAACCTCAAAATAGCTGGCTTCGGTCGGCTATTTTTTTTGCAAAATCCACCGCCGAAAATAAATGAAAGTTTTTCTTGAAATAGTACCAGAATTTTGCAACTAAGAAAAAACCTAATTCTGAAACTATGAAAAAAAGACTTCTACTATCCCAGCGGTTGGAGCTGACTTTATTGAGCATTTTGTTATCAATAACAGTCATGGCACAATCTCGCATTACAGGTAAAGTAACTGCCTCAAAAGACCAATCGGCACTCCCCGGAGTATCGGTTCAAGTAAAAGGTACCAACAATGGTACAACCACAAATAGCGATGGAGTTTACAACCTCAATGCTCCAACGGGTGCTACATTGGTTTTTAGTTTTATTGGTTATCGAGAACAACAAGTCACCGTAGGTAGTCAAACCACAATCAATGTTGCGATGGACGAAGACGCAACTAATCTCGAAGAGGTTGTTGTGACAGCCCTCGGTATCAAAAAAGAAGCTAAAAAACTCGGTTATGCTACCACAACCGTGAGTGCCGAGGCAATTACCGAAAACCGTTCTCCAAACTTTGTAAATACGCTTCAAGGTAAGATTGCGGGGGTAAACATCTCTGGCTTAGGTACTGGTCCGGGCGGTACTTCAAAAATCAGGATTCGTGGACAATCTTCGATTTCGGGTCAAAACAACCCACTCATTGTTGTAAACGGTGTGCCTATTGATAACACAAACTTCGGTACAAACCCCGGAAACGCCGCTGCCGATAACTCA
>JALOLV010000044.1 GCA_025455785.1 Spirosomataceae bacterium
TCTATTGTTAATAAAACTAATCTCTAAAAAATTACTATTTTGAGCAAATGGTAAAATTAAAGCACCATTTTTCTTCAATTCAGCAATTGAACTCTCTGAGGCTGCTGCAACATTTTGACTCAATAGTTTTTCTTCTAAATCAAATTTATCCTGTTTTACTTGTTGAATTGTTGAAGCCAAAGTTTCTGTTAATCCGCCACCGAGTAAGCTTAGAATAGGTTTTATTTCTTCTGGCTGAGTCAATTCAGATACTTTTTTGTCGAAAGGGGCTCCATTATCTATCCACCATCTTATCAAAGAAATCTCTTGCTCGGTGGGTTGGGTCTTACCTTTAGGTGGCATGTGGTCGTCATTCGACTCTGGAAGTAGCATTCGTTTGATTAGCTCACTTTCTTCGGCTTTACCCGCAACAAAAACAGCTCCATGCTCGCCGCCTTTTTTAAGAAGTTCTATGGTATCCATTCTTAAATCACCTTTCATTTTGTTAGCATTGTGGCATTGCTCACATTTATTCTTGAAAATCGGCTTAATGACGTCTTGAAATACCATCGCTTCATTTACGTTGGATATTTTGGGTAATCCTCCATCAGTATTTTTTTCTTCTTTTGGAGCTATCCCTAACCAATTTCTAAAAGGTTGGGGAGTGTTTTCGGTCAAATATGTTTCACCGTGAGTTAAGTTTCCGCCGTGATGTCCTGCTATAAACATCATGAGATTAGCGAATACTAATGATGGTGCATAAAGGGCATTTGTAAATGGGATTCGGTCTTTAATAAATTGCAATTTTGACAAATAAGCTAGCCAAGAAAAAACAGCGAGCCATATTCCCTGCCATTTATGTTCTTCAAGTATTTCTTCGTTATAGCCTCCTTCGAGCGATAAAAAATAACCAGCAATACAAGCAATTGTGGCACTTATGGCAGTGATAGAAAGAATATATTTGATTGTATTTTGTTCAAAATTGATTTTACCAGCTATTCTCAATAATTCTAAGATAACGATAACAATCAAAAAGCCGATTGGTAAATGCACTAAAAGAGGGTGGAATCGACCTAAAAACAAAGCAAAGTCGGATACTTGAGTGTTTGTTTGTAATAAGATTTGAGTTAGAATCATAGAGGGTTGAATGATTTAAGTTGTCTATACAACTATACAAAAATAAAAAAAAGAATCGTTTGTAAAACGATTCTTTAAAATTTTGTAATTCTTCAAAATAAATCTGCGGAAGTGTATTATTTCTCCCGCAAAATTTATTAATAATTCGGATTTTGTTTCAAGGTTGGTTGCCCATTCAATTGGCTATTTAATATCTCTTGATTCGGAATCGGATAGTATTCGTGTTTACCTTTTACAAATTGAACTCCCCGAAGATAAGTTCGTTTGTTTTGCTCAACCCTGTAATATTCATTTAATACTTGGTCGGCAATACCCCAACGGACCAAATCAAAGAAACGGTGTCCTTCCATTGCAAATTCAAGACGCATTTCAAATCTGACGGCATTGATTGCGGCTTGTTTATTAGTCCAAGGGGTTTTGTATTCATTTACAACATAGTTGCCTGCGGGGTTTCCATTGGCCAATCGTACAAAACCGTCGGGGTTTGCGGCACGTTTTCTAATCTGATTCACGTATCCTCTTGCTTTTTCTAAATCACCAATTTCGGCTTCAATTTCAGCCAACCAGAGTAATACATGCGAGAGTTTTATCATTCGGTAATTATTTGCGTTTTGTCTTGGATTATTCGCCCAAGTCAAAGACCCATTCTCAGCCTTATAGGGAGATTGTTTTTTGGGTGAATAAGGTCCCCCATATGCTCTGTCTCGAACATATTGAGGATTATGAATACCCCAATCCAAATACGGTACACCATCTCTACCAACTGTCCAGTCGAGTCTTGGGTCAAGTCCACCCGTATATGTTACCGAATTGTCGGCAGGAACATCAGTTTGATTGAAAGATTCAATCAATGGTAAACCATTTTCATCGGTTTTGAATGCGTTTACTAAATTTTGTGTTGGTTGAAAAAATCCGCAGCAAGTAGTTATGGCACCCCCACCGTAAGGATAATTTAGGGTATGCCCACGATTTCCATTATTTGAAATTGCTGCACCATCATTTACCGAAAACTGAACCTCAAAAATAGACTCCGAATTATTATTGGTTACCGCACGGTAATTATCGTGGTATTTATCAACGAGTTTATAGCCTCCACTTGCTACAATGGCTTCGAGGATAGGTTTGGCTGCTGCATATTTTTTCTGAAAAATATACGCTTTGGCTAACATAGCTCCTGCCGCCCACTTGGTTGCTCGTCCGGGGGCTCCTGCCCAACGATTCGGTAGGTTATTATAGGCGAAGAGTAAGTCTTCTTCAATTTTGGGAAAAATATCATCGTTATTCGGGAGCTTAGTGCTATTAGCATCGCTCGAATTATACGTTTTATCATCAATATAAGGCACTTTGTTCCACATTTTCCGACCTTCAAAGTGATAATGTCCACGCAAAAACCTCGCTTGAGCAATGATTGCAGTTTTTTCGGCATCTGTAAAATCAGTTGTTTTGCCTACTAACTGTATCACATCGTTAGAACGTGCGATTCCGTCATAAACGGCACGCCATTTTCCTCTGAAATGGATTAAATCTGGTGTATGAGTTTTGGCCTCTATGAGCGAAATCTCAGGTTGGTCGCCGGCATTGGTTCCTTTGTAGGCGTCATCGGCCGCAACTGAACCATATACCCAGTTATCAGCAGAACCAGTCCAGTCTGGAAATGGCGACCCTACGTTTGTCTGAACCCCATCGAGAAGAGAATAAGCACCCGTAAGTACTAAATCAACACCTGCTCGGTTAGTTAAATTGGATTCGCTCAAAACGCCCAATGGCTGGACTTCGAGAAATTCATCTTTGCAAGACATCATACTTGAAGCTATGAATGCGGTTGCAGTAATTAGTATTTTTTTCATAATCAAAAGCCCTTTCGGGATATTTAGATTTTGATTGATATATTCTTAAAATTTTTTAATTGTCAATAGTTAATTAAAAGCTGATACTCAAACCAACGTTGGTTGAACGAAATGCTGGATATGAACCTTCATCAACACCAATCTGACGGTCAGAACCCGAACCGTAGCTACGTAAGTTTACTTCTGGGTCCAGACCAGTGTATTTTGTGATTGTAATTAAATTTTGACCTTGGATATAAACACTCGCACTTCCCACACCTAACTTATTGGTAAGTTTTGTAGGTATGGTATAAGTCAATTGAACATTTTTTAATCTAAAATATGAACCATCTTCGATATAGTATGTCGAAGGGTTTGAACTGATTACGTCGTTTGAACGCATGATTGGCAAAACAGCGTCGGTTTTGCCGGGCTCCCAAGATTTATCATAGAATGTTTGGCTTCGGTTACCTCCAAAAGTCGGAAAATCAGTCCAATATTTTACATAATTGAATAATTGATTTCCTTGCACACCCGAGCCGAAGATATCTAATCTAAAGTTTTTATAACCAAGACTTGCGTTTACTCCATAAAGAAAATCAGGGTGTGGGTTACCAATGATTGTTCTATCGGCAGCATTGATAACTTTATCACCATTTACATCAACAAACTTAAATGCTCCGGCTTTGTTCATTGCCCCGCCTCCAAATTGCACTGGATGCTCCGACGCTTCTTTGTCAGTTTGGAAGATACCGTCTATTTGATAACCAAAAAACGATGCTAATGGATAGCCCTGTTGAGTTACTGAGACTGTTCCCGTTGGAAGTCTAAGGTTTGAGAAACCAAAGTATTGAGTTTTTGGGTCGCCAGTTGTTTTAAGAACAGTATTGCGATAAGTAGAGAAGTTTACACCGATGCTATATGTGAAATCATTTTTCTTATCGTTGTAATTTAGACCTAACTCAATACCCTTATTTTGCATTTCACCGATATTTTGGAATGGATTAATGGCAACTCCTTGGGTAAACTGTACCTCAACTGGGAAAAGCATATCGCTTGTAATACGGTTATACCAATCGAAATTGACCTCTAATTTATTGTCGAAAAGATTCGCATCTAAACCAATATTGGTAGAAGTTGTAGTTTCCCATTTGGCATTAGCATTACCAAATTGACCCAATTCATAACCCGGTAATGACGAGGTTCTTGCTCCTGCCAAATCATAAAATGAGGACTCAGGCGATGTCGAAAACGTTGAGAAAGAGTTATAATTACCAATCTCTTGGTTACCGGTTTGACCATAACCAATTCTTAGTTTTGCAAATCCAAGCCACGGTAATTCTTTGAGGAAAGACTCTTTTGTAAGTACCCAACCCAAACTTGCCGCAGGGAACAACGCCGAGCGATATTGTTTTGCAAACCGAGAAGAACGGTCTCTACGAAGAGTTAAATCAACCAAATATCGGTCTTTCATGGCGTAGTTTACTTTACCGAACTCAGATGCCAAACGCCATTCTGACGCACCACCTGCGTTATTTATACCTGCTCGACCTGCACTCAAATAACGATTTGAGATGTCATCAACTGCAAATCCGCTTCTTTCGGCGTTAAAAAATTCAAATAAACTTTTGATTGATTCTGTTCCTACGATTACATTGAATCGATGATTATCACCAATCGTTTTGTTATAGTTTACTGTATTTGACCATGTCCAAGTATATTCATAACTATTTACAGTTGTTAGTACATTGCTTCCTACTGGTTCTGGAGATTCGGGGTCATTGGCTCTGTAACGACGTATATTGAATGTATTGTAATCAACGCCAATCTGAGATTTTACACTCAAGTCTTTAATTATATCATACTCGATAAACGCATTACCAAACAATCTGAGTTCTTTACCTTTATTATCTTTATTTCTCCACAATTCAGCCAGCGGATTTCGGCTATTATCCAAGACTGTTGGCGAACCAGCAAAATAGCCTCTAACGTCATAAACAGGAGTAATTGGTGGCACTCTGTAAGCAAACGAAATAGGGTTGCTTTCTGATTGGTTTCCGTTTGGTTGTCCGATTTGTTCACCGTACGCAATCTGCATATTTTCGCCAACTCTTAATTTTTTATTGACATTGAAAACTGTGTTTGCTCTTAATGAATATCTCTTAAAACTCGTGTATTTCATGATACCCGATTGGTCGAAATAATTGAGCGACATGGCGTATTGTGCTGATTCGGTCGCACCTGAGACACCCACTTGATGATTTTGGATTGGAGCAGAGTCGAAGATTTCATCAAACCAATCGGTTCCTGATTTATTTGCTCTTGTAATGAGATTTTTAGGGTTTACACTATACCTTGACTCATCAACTGTCCCTACAACCCCCACTGGAAATATATAATCAGGAATAACTGGCGTATTTACTCTCCCCCCAAACATCGGGATATTCGGCAATACCACTTTTGAAGGGTCTGAAATCTTTCCATCTACCAAAAGATTATTGTTTTCGGCATTGATACGTGACTTGATTATCTGATTTGCGTATTCTTGGGTATTTAACAAATCCAAAAACTTAATCGGCGTTTGCTGCCCATAATAGGCATCATAAGTAAATTTAGGTTTACCGCCTTTTCCTTTTTTAGTAGTAATAATGACAACACCGTTACCTGCACGTGAACCATATATCGAAGCCGCTGAAGCATCTTTAAGAACCTGCATGGTTTCGATATCATTTAGATTTAGCGTATTTAGGTTACCTTTTGTTGGTGTGCCATCTACAATATAAAGCGGTGAGTTATCATTGATAGTACCAAATCCTCTGATTCGAACCATCACTCCACCACCCGGAGCGTTTTCGTTACCGACATTTACGCCAGCAACCCTACCCTGAATCGCTTGTGCAATATTGGTTGATGGAACAGCAAGAGCTTGTTTTATATCAACAGTAGCCACAGCCCCTGTTATATCTTTTTTTGCTTGCGAGCCATAACCCGTAACCACTACTTCTTGTAAGGCCCTCGAATCAGTCATCAAAGCTACATCAATGACGCTTTTTGAACCTATTGATACTTCTTGAGAAAGATAACCAATAGAAGAGAAAACCAAAACAGATGCTCCGTTTGGAACTTCAATTGAATAGTTTCCTTCTGCATCCGTAGCTGTTCCTTTGTTTGTACCCTTGGCTGTTACCGTAGTACCCGGAAGCCCAATACCCGCTTCACCATCAGTAACTTTTCCAGAAATCTTTTTTTGAGCTAAGATAGAGTTGGAAATAAAGAATAGGAGAATTAATAAAGTAAACTTTCCTATGGGAATAGGACAAGATTTTTTCATGTTGGAATGATTTAAAGGTTAGAAAATAATGTAATTTTTTAAATAATTTTTCCTAAAATAATCATATTCCAACAATCAAAAAAATACTTTATTCAATTTTTTTTAGATTATTATTAACTGACTCATTACAAGACGTAATGCTTGGCATTAATTCCTAATTTAGAAGGATTCCATTCGATTTTGCTTTCAAATTGAAATTTTCTAACTGGGCAATTTGTAATCAGACAATACGAACAACATTTAGGTACACAGGGGTCTGTGTGGGTGAATATTTCAATTTCGCCTTCGATATTATTTCTAAATACCTCTTCAAATGATACTACCTCTTCATGAGATTCCTGTAATGAAATGTAATAGGGGAGTGTAAGATGTGCATCGATATGAAGGTCTGAACCATACCGCTGAACCCTAAAATTATGCACATCAATCCAATTTTGTCGGCGATTAACATTTAAAACTTTTGTCAACTGTTCCAAAGTTTGATAGTCGCTTTCATCCATTAGTCCTCCAATCGATTTTCGTAATAATTGATACCCGTTTTTTATTAAATAAAACGAAAGAAGAATTGAAAGGTAGGTGTCGATGTTTTTAATGGTTGTGTATTTTACTATTAACAAGCCCAAAATTAAAATTAAACTACTGATGCTATCCGACATGAGATGTTTTCCGTCTGCAACAAGTGCCAACGAATTATTCTTTTTACCAAGCCATTGTAAGTAATATCCAAGTCCTCCATTAATAACTATGGTAATTGCAATAAAAAAAATTCCCTCGGTAATATTTGCAATAGGGTGAGGCTTGAAAAATGAAATTATGGCCGGAAAAAGAGTAAATATACCCGCAATCATTATCAAAGCACCTTCAAATCCAGCCGAAAAAAATTCAATTTTACCATGGCCATACGGGTGATTTTGGTCTTTTGGTTGTCGAGTAAGGTAAATACTGTATAGTGCAAATCCACTCGCAACAACATTGACGATTGATTCGGTGGCATCAGTTAGAACTGCATAAGATTTGGTCTGAAAATAGGCAATAAATTTTAAACCTGTGAGAATAATGCTTGCAATAAATGAATATATAATTGCCCTAAAATTCAGGTTCTTATGAGAGTTTGCCATTGATATTAATTTTAAATTACAAAGTTAAGGCTTTTAAACTGAATCTTAGTTTTAATCATTAGATAATACGGTTTTATATATTGCTAATCCAAATTAGAGATAATATTCATATTTTTGCGGTATGAATGAAAATCAAAATCCTTGGAAAATTCTCGATACTGAGATTCCTTATGAAAACAATTGGATAAAGGTCGTCCATCAAAATGTAATTAATCCAAGTGGTGGAAGCGGTATTTATGGTACTGTGCATTTTAAGAATATTGCCGTAGGAGTTGTGCCGATTGATTCTGACGAAAATACTTGGCTTGTTGGGCAGTACCGTTTTCCCTTAAACGAATATTCATGGGAGATTCCTGAAGGAGGCTGCCCTAATGGCGAAGAGGTACTCGATACTGCGGTAAGAGAATTAAAAGAAGAAACCGGACTGATTGCTCAAAAGTGGACCTTGATTTCAAAATTACACACTTCAAACTCTGTTTGTAATGAAGTAGCTTACATATTTTTGGCCGAAGATTTATCAATTTCAGAGGCTGAACCCGAAGAAACCGAACAATTAGCTCTATGGAAAATCCCTTTTAAAGAAGCCCTTCAAATGGTTTTAGAGGATAAGATTACCGATTCGATGAGTGTCGCTGGAATATTGAAGGTTGCTCGTTTGAAAGGCTATTGATTTATTTCGGATAATAAAAAAATTTTTATGTTTGATATTTTAGAGCCACTTATTTTAGGTTTTTCGGCTGGAGTAATTTTGAGTTTTGGTTTCGGAAGCGTTTTTTTTGCATTAATACAAACCAGTTTAGAGCACGGCTACAGGGCTGGTGTCAAAATATCACTTGGCGTGGTTTTTGGAGATTTGATAATGGTCGCAATCGCTTATTATGGTACAACTCTGCTTCCCCAAATTCCTAATTTTGCAACTTATTCAAGAGTTTTTGGGTCAATTTTATTGATTATTTTAGGAATTGCTCAATTCAGAGAATCTAAACCCCCAACCAAAATTAAAGATTTTAAACTGGCACGCTTCTTTTACTTTTTTGGTAAAGGATTTTTGTTGAATGTAATAAATCCTGTGAATTTTATTTCATGGGTAATCTTATCTGGCACTTTGAAAGGTTACAAATACAACCATTTTGAAGAAATTATTTTCTTCGGAACCTGTATCTTGATGATTTTTGTAGTGGAATCTTTGGTTGCTTATTTTGCTCATCGAATCAAAGATAGATTAAATACTCACACCATGAGAATCATTAAAATGATAACCGGAGTTGTGTTTATTGGTGTTGGTCTCAAACTCGTTTATGATATTTTATAAAAACGAGGCTTTCTCAAAAGATAATTGAACAAAATAATATTCTTTAAAAATACAGAGCTTAGGTCAAGTACTTACCAAATATTTTTTTGTAAATAAAACTTTTGAGATAGCCTTGTCATTATTTCTCAAGAAATGCAAGCCATTCGTCCATAACTTTACCTTTCATTACCCGTGGTATTTTATTTTGACCACCCATTTTACCCCTCGAATTCATCCAATCATAAAAAGTAGTGGCGGGCAATGCCTTCACAAAAACATTTTTAAGGGCGTGCTTTCGTTCTACTGCATAGTCGTCGTTAAGTTCACAAAGTTTCTCATCTAATAAATTTGCGACCAGAGTTTCATCAACCTCTCTGTCGGTTGCAATGTACCACTGATGAGCAAACAATGGCGGATGTTTTACGCCACAAACCGTAAATTCTCTAATCTCGACACCAAGTTCATTCGACACAAGCTCAATTGCCTTTGTCATATTTTCGACTGAAAGGTGTTCGCCACAAAGACTTAAAAAATGCTTTGTACGCCCGGTAATCTTTATTTCGGCTCTTTTTTTATCCGTAAATTTGATAGTATCACCAATCAGATACCGCCATGCACCAGCACAAGTCGAGATAAGTAGAGCGTAATCAACTCCCTCCTGAACCTCATCAATCATAATTGTGGTTGGATTCTCAACAATATTACCCTCTTCGTCGAAATTCGATTCGTCAAACGGGATAAACTCAAAGAAAATGCCATTGTTCAAAACCAAACGTAAATCTCCGCCCTGTCGGTCTTGGTATGCCAAGAAGCCTTCTGATGCTAAGTATGTTTCTATGTAATTTACTGGCTTTCCCATCAATTTTTCGAGACTTTGCTTGTAAGGCTCAAGTGCTACTCCACCCCAAGCAAAAGCAATTAGGTTTGGCCAAAGGTCGTGGATGGTTTTTAGGTTATATTCCTTTATGATGCGTTCAAGTAAGATAGTATGCCAAGCCGGCACACCCGAGAGAAAGGCCACGTCCCAAGTTGGGGCAACTTTTACAATTTCATCGAGTTTTTCAGACCAATTTTTAATTGAAGCAATTTTTTTACCCGGTTTGTAGAATTTTTCGAACCAAAACGGGATTGCACCAGCCGCTATTCCACTCAAATCGCCTTCATAATGATTATCGACGATGTTTAGAGCGGTACTTCCGCCGAGCATTAAATAACTTTTTTCAAAAATATCGCTTTCGAGGTTTTGGTATTGGCCCAAAGAAATTATTTGTGCAATACTTGTTCGGTGAATTGACTTCAACATATCTTTAGTTATCGGAATTGCCTTCGATGCAGCCTCCGATGTCCCCGAACTCAATGCAAAATACTTTACTTTACCATTCCAAGTAACATTTTTTTCTCCTTTTCGGGCTTTGTGCCACCATTCATTATAAATTTTGTTATAATCATAAATCGGAACGTTCTTTTTATATTTTGCATAAAACTCATTGCCCTCACTAAAAAGAGCCGAACTTAAAATCTCTTCAAAATTATATTTTTCGCCAAATTGAGTATAGCGAGCTTTGGCGATGAGTTTTGTAAATGCTTTTTTCTGCCATTTGTAAGGCTTTATCTTCCTAATTTTTAATATCTCGCTGGTTACTTTTAGTCCGCCTTTGAGGACACTCCCAAGTATTGCCATATTTTATATCCAATATTAGTGGTTATTGTAATTTAAAAATGTTTGAACTTCTCGAATTATCCGAATATTAAGGATTCTTTGAAATGATGATTTTTAATATTCGATTTACTAATCCAAACCTTCAATCAGCGAAATCAATCAGAATCAAATCAATCGGTGATTCTATATTTTCCACTTTTTAAGTTCTTTGATAGCTTGGTAATGGGTCATATCGTAATGACATGGTACTATCGAAACGTAGTTATTTTCGATAGCCCAAATATCGTTCTCCTGATTTTCAGGTTCACGATTTACAAAACCACCGCCCATCCAAAAGTACGGTCTTCCGTGCGGGTCTTTTCTTGAATCAAATTCCTCTAACCAAAAACCATTATTTTGCCTACATACTTTGATACCCTTGATTGGTTCAGCCTGTTTTGCTGGAAAATTGACATTCAAGGCAGTATTTTTTGGGATTCCGTTCGATAAAGCTTTCAATGCAATTTTTTTGATGTACTTTTTGGTATGTTCAAAATCTGCATCGTATTTGAAATCGTTGAGTGAGAACCCAATGGATGGAATATCTTCGATGGCGGCCTCGATAGCTGCCGACATCGTACCTGAATAGATTACCGAAATTGAAGCGTTCATTCCATGGTTAATTCCACTTACAACCAAGTCGATTTTTCGACCTTTCAAAAAATGATGTTTAGCTAATTTTACACAATCTGCGGGTGTTCCCGAACATTCATAAGCCTCAACACCTTTAAAAATATTTGATTTTTTGATATGAAGTGTAGCATCAACCGTAATGGCGTGTCCCATCCCTGAATTTGGACTATCAGGTGCAACAACTACAACTTCTCCAATTTTTTGCATAACCTCAACCAAAACCGAAATTCCTTTTGAGGTAATACCATCGTCATTTGTGATTAATATCAGTGGTTTCATAAATTCAATTTTGTGCAAATTAACAAAATTAGTTTGGTTGATAAATACTTGATTTTTATTTACCTGTAAAAAAAATCAGAAAAAAAGGGGCTTAAACAAGCCCCAATTCTTCGACAATATGAAGGTTTTTTGTGTTTTTTCGGGTTCGCATCGCAAGTTCAGGCTTGTAGCCTTCGGTAGTTTTTGCGTAGTATCCTGTTCCGTCATAGGCTCGTTTTCTGGGGTGACTCTTACACTCAGCCGAGCAAGTTCCTTCCATTTCCCAGCCACATTTCTCACAGATTGCAACGTGTTCGTTACATTCAGGATTTGCACAGTTTACCATTCGGTCGCTTTCTGTACCACAAACGTGGCATTTTGAAATAACTTTTGGATTAATCTTATTGACATCGGTTGTCAAACGATTATCAAAAACATAACATTTACCATCAAAATCTTCTCCGCCAGCTTCGAGACCATATTTGATGATTCCACCATGCAATTGGTAAACATCTGAGAAGCCTTGAGAAATTAAATAGGCACTTGCTTTTTCGCATTTGATACCGCCTGTGCAATAAGTTATGACTTTTTTCCCTTTTAAATGCTCAATTTCGTGAACATGCTCAGGTAGCTCACGCAGATTCTCCATATCAAAAGTAACTGCCCCTTTGAATCTACCAACCGAATGCTCATAATTAGAACGCATATCTACCAAAACAACATTTGGGTCGTTTTTGAGCAATTCTTTAAATTCGTCTGGTTCGAGGTGTTTTCCTGTTTTTTCAAGTGGATTTACTGGCAATTCTGAATGTACTATTTCTTTTTTGATTCTGACATAAAGTTTTTTGAAAGCGTGTGTTTCATGTGATTCTACTTTGAAATCAATACTGGCAAATCTTGGGTCGGCATGAAGCCAATCCATGTATTTCTGACAATCTTCGACAGTTCCAGATACTGTTCCGTTGAGTCCTTCTGGAGCAATGATTATTCTTCCGAGGAGATTATTGTCAATACAAAATTGATGATGATTATCTCGGTACTCAACTATATTGTCGATAGGAGTATAGATGTAGTAAAGTAATACCGAATAAGGTTTATTCATAAGATTCAATGTTTCAAGTTTCAGTCTTGATTTGAAATTGTTGCAAATTTACTAAAAAGTTCAAAGTTCAACGCCAAAATTTGATTCTTCTATGATTTTTATCATAACTTTGATTTTTGATTAATTTGAAATTTAACCTTAAAATGCACATTACAATAACTGGAAACATCGGTGCTGGAAAAACAACTCTTGCTACAAAATTAGCTGAACACTACGGATGGGAAGTACTTTTTGAAGCTGTCGATGGCAACCCTTACCTTCCACCATTTTATGAAGACATGCGAAAATGGTCGTTTCATTTACAAATATATTTTCTGAATAGCCGCTTTGAACAAGTCCTGAAAATTAAAAATCAGACCGAGAAAACAATCATTCAAGACCGCTCGATTTACGAAGATGCTTATATTTTTGCGAGAAATTTGTATGAACAAGGGAATATGGATGAGACTGATTATCAGACATATAGAAGTATGTTTAATACAATTATGCAAGCAATTACTCCACCCGATTTGATGATTTATTTACAGGCGGATTTACCTAAATTACTTCGGCAAATTAAGAAACGTGGACGAGACTTTGAAGCCAATATCGACCCAAACTATTTGATAGGTTTAAATAAACTTTATGAAGATTTTATACAACTCTACGACCATGGTAAATTATTGGTAATAAATGTAAATGAACTTGATTTTGCCGAATACGACCATGATTTTAGATTTATTACTGAAATTATTGATAAAAATATCAATTTGGGTACTCAACTCGAAATCGAGAGCCTTTAAAATAAAAATCTCACCCATCAGGTGAGATTTTATAACCATGAAAACTATTTCTCTTATATCGAGTATCTTATTTTGAATTGCTAATAAATTCTACGAGGCTTGCTAAGTTGTTATCACTCTCAACTTTGATTATCTCTCTACCTTGCGAATTAATAATTCCGTATTTTTTATTGTTAGATACAACAGCCAAGCCGTTGTCAAACTCTGCTATTTCATCGTAAATCGGTGCTATAATTTGATTACCTTTTTTATTGATAAATGTTGCTTTGCCGTTTAGTTTTACTGTTGCAAAGCCTTCATTAAAAGTATTTGCAAAATCATATTTGGCTTCTACCATAAATTTACCTGTTTGGTTTATGTAACCAAACTTCCCGTTTTGCTTGACTACCGCCAAACCTTCACTAAAAGGCAGTCCAAATTCATAATTTGCCGCGATAATCTCTTCACCAAACTTATTAATATATCCAAATTTCCTATTTTTGTTTACGACTGCGTAGCCCTCACTAAAACTGCCGAGAAATTCAAACTTTGGAGAAACGACTTCTCTGCCCTCTGAATTAATAAATCCAAACAAAGAGTTAGATTGAACGACTGCTTTGCCTTCTGAAAAGGATTCACAATATTCGTATTTGATTGGGGTAAGTTCAGAACCATCTTTTCTGATAAAACCATATTTGCCATTTTTCTTTACGACCGCATAGTTCTCTTTAAAATCAATCACATAATCATAAACACATGGGATTGAAATTTGTCCAGACTTACTGACAAAACCGTATTTACCATTACATTTGATTTTTGTAAGTGTCTCATTTTGAGATACTTGTGCAGCACA
>JALOLV010000334.1 GCA_025455785.1 Spirosomataceae bacterium
TTAATGCCCAATCTCCCACAAATCTGCGAAGCCGTAAAATCAATACAATGGACAAATTGGGTACGCCACGAAAAAGACTCTGGGGTATATTTCCAATCCATTTTATCTTCGGGCATTTGGTTATAAACTTTTAGGGTATATTCTTCTGAGCTTTTCCAAGCTGGTTCAAATTCGTCTTTGAAACTAACAAGGTCTTTGTCGTTTTTTTGACTTGCCAAAACCGGACTTGCAACCAAACCTAAAGTGATAGATTTAAGTGCTTTTTTACGTGAGATTTTCATAAAAATGAGTTGTTGTAAAGTGTTTTACTTGTTTATTTTAGCGAAATTAAGGAATCTCAATTGATTTTCGGTACAAATATTTACATAATTCTAATTTTGAATATCTTTGCGAGTCCCTCCTAATCTTACATTCAGCAAATGAAAAAAACATTTATTATCTTTTTATCTATCGTTTCGGTTATTGTTAATGCCCAGAAACCAAGCGAACAACTAAACAGGATTATCTCAGAATACGAAAACAACCAAAGAAATTCGTTTGGAAATCGGCAGATTGACTCACTCGGAACTGGTATTCTGGGGGATGTTTCGTTAGAAAGTTATCAGAAAAGTTATGATTTCTATAAATCTTTGCTTACAAAGCTAAACGGTGTGGATGCTTCAAAATTGACACGCTCGGAGTATATCAACCTCGAATTATTGAAATTTGTAATCGAAGAGCAAACCAATAATTTTGAGTTTGATGCCCATCTAAACCCACTTTTGGCCGATGCAGGTTTTCACATGAGTTATGCCGGAATGATGCGTAATGCCTCGCCACAAAACGTACAAGATTATAAAAGGTATATCCAAAGATTGAGAGATTTTCCGAGATACGCAAAACAGTATATCGATTTGATGCGGTTAGGAATCAAAAAAGGGATTGTTCAGGCAAGAGTAATTTTTGATGGATACGAAACGACTTACAAACCCTACATCGTTGATTCGCCCGAAAAAAGCGAATTTTTTAAGCTATTTACCAAGTTTCCGAGTTCGATTGATGCCACAACTCAGCAAAAATTGACAGTCGAAGGCAAAGCGGCAATTATGGAGTCTTCGAGAGGGTTTAAACTTTTTTCGGATTTTATGGATAACGAATACCTACCTGCTGCCCGAAAAAAAGAAGGAATATCGAATTGTACCAACGGTGAAGCCTACTATGAGATGCTGGTTAGGTATTATTCAACGATGCAAATGACGGTCGAAGAGGTACATAAAAAAGGATTGGAGGAAGTGGCGAGAATCCGCAAAGAGATGGAAGAAGTAAAAGCACAAACAGGATTTAAGGGTGATTTCAAAGAATTTTTACACTTTTTACGTACCGACCCACAATTTTATGCCAAAACTCCACTCGAATTATTAAAAGAGGCTTCGTACATTGCCAAGCAAGTTGATGGTAAACTCCCTGCCTATTTTGGTAAACTACCTCGACAGTCGTATGGTGTTGAGCCAGTACCCGATGCCATTGCCCCAAAATACACGGGTGGGCGTTATAGTCCAGCATCGCCAGAGAGTCATCGTGCGGGGCATTATTGGGTAAATACTTACAATCTTCCGAGCCGTCCGTTGTATAATTTAGAAGCATTGACACTCCACGAGGCAGTACCGGGGCATCATTTGCAAATGGCACTTAATTATGAATTAGAAAATGTACCTAATTTTCGTAAACGACTTTATCTATCGGCTTATGGTGAAGGATGGGCATTATACACCGAGCATTTGGGCGAAGAAATGGGATTTTATAAAAATCCATACAGTAAATTTGGCAAATTGACTTATGAGATGTGGCGTGCTTGCCGCTTAGTGGTTGATACGGGTATTCATGCTTACGGATGGACTCGCCAACAGTCGATTGATTATTTAACTAATAACACAGCATTGTCGATTCATGAATGTACCACCGAAACCGACCGATACATTTCGTGGCCGGGTCAGGCGTTGTCGTACAAAATAGGAGAGTTGAAAATTAGGGAATTACGTAAAAAAGCCGAAAGCGAATTAGGTGCCAAATTCAATATCAGAGAATTTCACGATGCAATTTTATCAGAAGGAACGGTAACATTGCCATTACTCGAAAAAATTATAGAAGATTATATCAAATCAAAAAAATAACTAATATTGATACCGTTGAGATTTCTAATTCAACGGTATCAGTTTCTTTCGTCTAATCCAAAGCATAAAACCCGTTATTGATAAAACAGCGGGGGTTAATCCAATGATTACGTAGATAATTTTTACCAAAATTCCGCCGTAATTTCCTACATGAAGCGGAAAAAACATGGCATCTATTTTATCCCAAAAAGATAAATCATCGAAGCGGCTCACTGACAATAACTCACCGTTTTTGCTATCAAATTGTATTGAGTTGCCTCCTGCAAACATCGGATTCTGTCCTCGAAGATTTCCTCTCACACTAAATTTTTTATCGGGTTGCGTTGGCAAATAGACATAACTCGGAATCAATTCGGGCATTTTTTGTCGAGCCTCAGCATACATTTTATCAAGCGATGCTTTTACTAAAGTATTTTTAGGTGTTGGCACAGTTTCTTTTTGCCAAGTTTCTGATTCAAAAGCAAAGAGATTCATCCAAAATCCAGTAAAAAAGATAATGATATTGAGCAAAAGCGACCAAACGCCAACCACTCGGTGCAAGTCAGATGAAAGTACCCGCCAGTTTTTGGTTTTGATTTTTATTTTGAATGTCAGGACTTTCCAGATGAACTTTCGGTAAATAATGACTCCTGTAATGATAGAAACGAGCATTGTCAATCCAAAAATGGCGGTAAGGGCTGCACCGGGCATTCCGAGATGAAAAGAAAAATGAAACTGAAAAATCCATTCAATCCAACCAACCTCTAAATCGTCGGCACGTCCGTGACGCATAATTTCGCCCGTGTATTGATTGATATTCAAAGCACCCAAATCGTACGAAATCAATCGTTCATCATTGAGATAAAGCCTAAACTGATAAGAATGGTTGTTTGGAGCGTTCGGATTTACCCAAGCCAAACCATCCAAGTTTTGGTATTTAGTAGTAATTATTTTGTATAAACTATCGAGTGGGAGTGGGGTAGTTTGAGGTGTAACATTTGTCAAACTTCCGTATGTAAGTGCTTCTAAATCCTCCTTAAAAACCAAAATTGACCCACTGACGCCCAGCAGCAGTAAGAAAATGCCCGTTATGAACCCAAACCAGCTATGTAAGCTAAAAATCAGGCGGTTAATTTTTTTCATTGTTGCTTAGTTTTTGTTTCCTAATCCGAATCGGATTGTACCAAAGCCAAAAACCACTGAACGATAACAAAATCAGTCCCAAAGAAACTATTGTAGTATAAGTTAGTTTGATTTGGTCGCTTGATGTTTTTATAAAAAAATCAATGATTGACCCATCGTGAATCTTCTCAATAAAATCCGATTTTCGGGTATTTATGGCTAAAATCTCACCAGTTTTACAATCAATCTGTAGCTCGGTAAAATGCTCAACAAACACGATTTTAGCGATTCCTTTTTGCGGTCTAATATCAATTCTATCAATCTCGTCAGAGGTTTTCAAAACCGTTTGGGCGTAAGTTTTGGCAATGGTCTGAATACTATCAATTTTAATCCAATCGGCACTATTTTTACTTTCGCCTTTTTCGGTTTTGGGCAAAAGATTAATTTGCTTTTTCCATCCCAATAAAAGACCGGTTACTCCAATTGTCATCATAAAAATCAATAACGGAATCGAAATCCATTTATGAATTTTTCGGTAAAGTCTTGTCGAATTTGAAATGCTTGAAACTCTTTTTGTCATTATCTAAAGTTAGGGTGAAGAATCAATTTTAAATATAATGACT
>JALOLV010000335.1 GCA_025455785.1 Spirosomataceae bacterium
GTTATTTCACAACCTATAAAATTGGTAAAAACGATTAGAAAAATATCGGATTTGTTAAACCAAAAAAATGAGTAAATATGAGGACGTTATTTTTAGGAATGGGCATTTTGACAGGTATTTCGTTGCTGATATTTTTTGTTTACAATAAATCGGAAAGTAGTTCAAGAAAACGTAAAGACATAATTGCTGCTTTACTGGTTCTGTGCTTTTTGAGTCAAATTACGATGGCACAAAAAAATGTCAAAGAATATGTTTCGGCCAATGCCTTGGAGATAAAGCATATTGACATAAAAGATAATAACATGACCGACCTCGAAGCGTTTGGAAAAGCCATTGGCGAGAGCCGAATTGTGGCTTTGGGTGAACAAAGTCATGGCGATGCTACTACCTTTGAAGCCAAAGGAAGGCTTGTGAAATACCTGCACGAACAAAAGGGCTTCAATGTTTTGGTTTTTGAAAGTGATTATTTTGGAATGACTTATGGTTTTGAGAAAGTGGCAAAAAACAGAGATTCCATCAATAATTTCATTCAGAACAACCTCATGGAGATTTGGTCCAAATGCCACAAAACCCAAGATTTTCTCTATGAATATATTTGGCAAACACAAAACTCTCAAAATCCATTGTTATTGGCTGGTTTTGATTGCCAGTTTCATAGTGAATTCAGCATCAAAAATTTAAAAACAAAGACAAGAGAGGTTTTTACAAAAATTGCGAACTCTGACGAAGACATAGCAAATGCAAAGATTATAACAGAAAATCTGCACCAAACTTATTATTGGACAAGAGAAATCCCAGATTCTTTGGCACTTGAAAAAGGCTGGGCTGCTCTCAATGCTCTTCTGCTCAACAAAAACCTCATCAATCTAAGCGAAGAAGAAAAACTATTGGTTGAAAATATCAAAATGAGCTATGACCAGTTTATTGATGTCTTGCACAAAAGGCTTTATCAGGATTATAACTACGCCAAACGTGATAAGCAGATGTTCAGAAATCTATTGTGGTTGCTTACAGAGAGGTTCCCCAACCAAAAAGTAATTCTTTGGGCTCACAACAGTCACATTGCCAAAAACATCTATCAATTCGAGCATACAGAAACGAAGGGTTTGATGATGGGACATTTGTTAGGCAATAAAAAATTAAATCCGTTTACATACTATGCACTCGGCTTCACATCTTTTGCAGCAGATGTGGTTTGGGCAAACGGTCAATATGCCACCATAGCAGAAAAACCAAAGAAAAACAGCTTTGAAAACTGGATAAATCCTAACTGGAAATATGCTTTTATTGATTGGAAAAATTGGAATAAAAATAATAATACAGAGACATTTTTTATGAAAGGGTCTTTGGAGGCAGTACAGCATAAAAACTATAATTATCTGTGGAATAAAGCCTACGACGGCGTATTTTTTTTAAGAAATATTGATGGTTGTCGTAGAGCCGAAACGAAAGATACTACCAAATAGGAGACGATTCTATACAAATTGATAACCCATAAAATTATGATACGCAATTACCTGACAATCGCTTGGAGAAATCTCCTCAAAAACAAAATGTACAGCTTTATCAATATTGGTGGGCTGGCGGTAGGTATGGCTGTGGCTATGCTCATTGGGCTGTGGATATACGACGAGTTGAACTACAATAAATACCACCCTAACTACGACCGTATCGCACAAGTGATGCAACACGCTTTGTATGATGGTAAAAAAGAAACCCAAGCATGGAACCCTGCCGTAATGGGTCCTGAACTCCGCAATAAGTACGGAATCCATTTCAAATATGTTGTGCAAGCATCTTGGCAAAATAACTTTTTGGTATCGCTCAATAATACGCCTTCACGTATCAAAGGGTATTATTTTGAACCCGAAATTACCGAAATGTTGAGTCTCAAAATGCTCAACGGTACACGGTCGGGACTAAAAGACCCGTATTCAATCATGCTATCGGAGTCGGTAGCCAAAAGTCTATTTGGCGATAAAGACCCTATCGGCGAAACGCTCAAACTGAGTCAAAAATATGATTTGAAGGTGACGGGTGTCTATGAGGATTTACCATTCAACACAACATTTCGGAATTTGACGGCAATAATACCTTGGTCGTTGTATCTGATTGACAACCAGTGGATTAAAACGATGGAACAACCTTGGGGCAGTAATTCTTCTCTGACGTTTGCCCAAATAGCCGACAACGCTGATATGGAGTCGGTATCGAAAACCATAAAGAATGCCAAACTAAACAACATAAGTAAAGAAGAGGCCCGATACAAATGGGAAGTTTTTTTACAACCCATGAAAAACTGGCATTTATACAATGATTTCAAAAATGGAGAAAACATAGGTGGTAAAATCAAGTACGTTTGGATGTTTGGCATCATTGGGGCTTTTGTGTTGATTTTGGCTTGTATTAATTTTATGAATCTGGCAACCGCCCGTAGTGAAAAACGAGCCAAAGAAGTAGGTATCCGCAAAGCAGTTGGTTCGGTGCGTAGTCAATTAATTAGTCAGTTTTTTACCGAATCCTTTTTAGTTGTTTTTATTGCATTTTTTCTGGCTATTCTCTTAGTGTATTTATTTATACCTGTATTTAATGAGGTAGCAAACAAAGAACTCAGAATCCTCCGGACTTATCCTTTGTTTTGGGTAATCTCATTGATATTTATCGGTATTACGGGGCTTTTGGCGGGGTCATATCCTGCACTTTATCTATCGTCTTTTCAGCCGCTCAAAGTACTCAAAGGTACTTTCAGAGTAGGGCGTTGGGCGGCGATTCCCCGCAAGGCGTTGGTTGTGGTACAATTTACGGTTTCGGTGATTCTGATTATCGGGACAATCATCGTTTATCAGCAAATACAGCATGCTAAAAATCGCCCGATTGGCTATCAACGCAATGGATTAATCAGCATGCAAAACCAAAAAGAGATAGAAGACCACTACGAATCTTTTCGGCAAGAGCTAAAAAACATAGGAGCTATCGAAGAAATGACGGCATCGACCAGCCCTGTTACAGGTACATGGAATACCAACGGCGGCTTCGACTGGGAGGGCAAAGACCCTAATTTAGCCGTTGATTTTCCGAATTATAACATAACGCACGAATGGGGCAAAACCGTAGGCTGGAAAATAAAAGAAGGACGCGATTTCTCTCGTGAATTTGCCACTGATTCGTCAGCTTTTATCATCAACGAAGCATTTGTGAGGTTTACAGGTATAAAAAATCCCGTAGGTAAAATATTAAGATGGGAAAACCAACCGTACTACATCATAGGGGTTGTAAGCGATATTATGGCAGAGTCGCCTTTTCATCCGGTCCGACCATCTTTGTACCATTGCAATAAAGACAATAAGTGGGTTTTAACACTCAAGCTAAACCCCGCAAGTAGCTCGAACGAGTCAATCAAAAAAATTGAAGGTGTTTGGAAGAGATTCGCTCCAAATGTACCATTTGCCTACGAATTCATTGATGAGCAATACGGCAGCAAATTTGCCGAAGAAGAGCGAATCGGCAAGTTGTCTTTTTACTTTGCAGTTCTTGCTGTTTTTATTTCGTGTCTTGGTTTGTTTGGCATGGCAAGTTTTGTAGCCGAGCAACGCACCAAAGAAATCGGAATCCGTAAGGTGCTTGGTGCGAGTGTTACAAACCTCTGGCAATTACTCTCAAAAGACTTTGTGGTTTTGGTTCTGATTTCGTGTCTAATCGCCACACCGATAGCCTATTATTATCTTAATGGTTGGTTAAAAGAATACGATTATCGAATAAACATCTCGTGGTGGATTTTTGCTACCGCAGCTATCGGAGCATTAGCAATTGCGATGCTTACAGTCAGTTATCAGGCTATCAAAGCCGCTTTGATGAATCCTGTGAAA
>JALOLV010000045.1 GCA_025455785.1 Spirosomataceae bacterium
TCATTCTTCCCATCGGCCGTCGGAGCTAAACGCATGATGACACTCGAACCATAAATTTTAAGTTTAGGAGATTTTCTCCGAATCGCCTTCACAATTTCAGCTCTTTTCAGGGCTTCTTCAAAAGGGGTTTCATAAACCCTCGATGCAACCAAGCCCCCATAAGCAAGCATATCCATCGAAATAATGGCGGCATCGAAAGATTCTATTTTCTGAGCATCAATCCATCTAATAATCTCATCTGATTTTCCGTAATTGAGGAATCTGCCGAGCATTTCACGGGGTGGACTAACTATTGAAACATCGCCCACAAGCCCCATTCTAACCGGAAACTGCAAACAGGGCGGCCGGTCATCTAAGGGAATCAGCAAAACCCTTGCAGTGTAGTTGCCCTGTGAAAAAACAGATGATACTACGCAGAATAAGACAAGAAGTAATGAGTTTTTTCTTTTCATATATAAAAGGCGAGGGGCTGCGGTAAATGTCTCTGTCATTATGCAAAATCAGAATTTTTTGTTAAAATAACTATTAAGAGACTAAATGATTGAACAAAAGTCAGAAATAATTTTAAATTTTTAATAATCTTTTATAAAATTTTTATATAAGTTTGTGTAAAATATATTAAATCATAAAAACCATGAATCTATGTTCAAAAAAGAGTTAAAGAACTTAGAGTCTGAAAATTTAACCTAATCAATTCACTTTTATTGTTGAATGAAATTTTATTAGCAATTTTAGAAAAAACTATGAAATATCTATAAGTCCAAAAGTTACACAAATCGAAGATGAATAA
Organism: Spirosomataceae bacterium; assembly: GCA_025455785.1. Lineage (GTDB taxonomy): Bacteria > Bacteroidota > Bacteroidia > Cytophagales > Spirosomataceae > JALOLV01. Next base: position 791 of record JALOLV010000045.1, read on the forward strand.
AGTCCATCTTCTCGTGAGATAGATTTAGGGCGACTCGCTTAGGTCGAGGCTTAATGGTTTATAATCAATACATTAGCAGAGTGAATACGCATGAAACAAAAATCTATACTCACCATTGAGGTAATATAAAACAGGACACAGGTTGGTTAGATTTTATCGACTGTGAAATAACCCCAGAATAAACCGTGACACGGCTTTACTATTAAAGCCTGATTCTTAGCTATTAGGCCCAAGCTGTACCACGGATTATATTCTTCTTAATCAATTGAGTTATTTCAAAAACTATTAACCCCAATTCGTCCCTCGTTCTTCTGTCAGAATGAGGGCTTTATACAAAGATTGTCGCAAATACAACATCAACTATGCAATTTAAAGTAAAAATAAATCTATCAATTATTTTGATTGGTGCAGCTATTGCTCTTCAAAGCTGTAAAGCACAAGAACAAAATAATACTCCAGCACCTATTGTTCCGCAAGCACCTAAGGTAGTTACAGGTATCAGAGGAGTTTGGCTGACAAACGTTGCGAGCCAAGCTCTTTACAGCAAAGAGGGTATCAAACAGGCCGTAGAGTTATGCTCAAAAAGTGGTATCAATCATATTTTTGTGGTTACTTGGAACAAAGGCCGCACACTTTATCCGAGCAAGATTATGAATGATTTATTCAAGATACCAATCGAAGAGGCATTAGCTGGACGAGACCCATTACGTGAAATCATTGACGAAGCTCACGCTAAAAATATCAAGGTTTATGCGTGGTTTGAATATGGTTTTGCGGCCGAAAACAACGGCTTTGGGGCTCATATCTTAAATACAAAACCCCAGTGGGCTTCGCTTGATAAGAATGGTAATATTGCGACCAAAAATGGTTTCAAATGGCTAAATGCTCTTAATCCCGAAGTACAGGATTTTATGTTTTCCTTGCTCAAAGAAGCCGTAATTAATTATCCAGATTTAGATGGTATTCAGGGCGACGACCGCCTGCCTGCTATGGCCGTAGAAGGCGGGTATAACCCCGAGATACTTGCCCAGTACAAAGCCGAGACTGGTGCGAGTCCTTCGGGAGATAAAGAAGAAAATTGGGTGAACTGGCGAGCCAATCGCCTCAATAAATTTATGGAGAGGATTTATGTTGAATTGAAGAAAATTAATCCTAAAATTGGTATTTCGATGGCTCCGAGTATATTTCCGTTTGCCAAAACCGAGTACTTGCAAGATTGGCCCACTTGGGTAAACAATGGCTGGGTCGATATGATTTGCCCACAAATTTACCGCTATGATTTTACAGCATATAGGGCCGAATTGATGAAAATAATTAATTCACAAGTGAATACCAATAAACTAAAATTACTTGCTCCGGGTGTTTTGTTGAGAGTAGGTAGTTATAAACCTACTTACGATTTTCTTAAACAAATGATTGATGAAAACCGTAAAAATAAAATTGAGAATGAAGTTTTTTTCTTTTACGAAGGCTTGAAAGATAACTCATTGTATTTTACTACTGAATACGTGAAGTGATTAGGGTTGATTACCGATTTTTAATTTCTACCACAGCATTTTTTGAATTTTTTTCCGCTACCGCAAGCACATAAATCATTTCGGTTTTGGACATTTTGTGGCAATGATTTTGAACTGTTGATTCCACTCAAATAAAACCATTTTCCGTTCTCCCTGATAAACGTAGATTTTTCGTGGTGAATTTGTTGCTTTCTATTTTCATCCAGAAAATAGGCTTTAAATTCAACTTCTCCATCGTTATCATCCAAAAGTCCTTTTTTTGTGTTAATAACTTCTAATTTTTGCCACTCATTGGCCACCGCCCATGCCCTAATATCGGTTCGGTTAAAGTTTTTTCTTTGGCTCAAATGAGATGTTTTTACCAAATATTCGACATCAACCACTACATACGCCGAGTATCTCGAACGCATGAGTTCTTCGGCTGTATGAGCAGTTTTATCGCCTTTGATGATTGGTTCGCAGCAGTTGCTAAATGGCCTTAAATCGCCACAATAACACATATTTAGATTTGATTATTGATGTTATAGGATTCGTACTTAATACATTAGTGTACTTAATAACGTATGAAATGACAAATTAAACCAATAAATCAATTGAAAAATACCTCATCAACAAAAAACCATCCTTTCTGTCCTTTGCCGGGATGCCACGCCGGAAGTTTAGAGACAGGTTTAATTACCAATTTTACTAATTTATACGACGCTTGCTTAAATGGAATTTGTAATCCGAAATTGGCATTACCATCCATTTTATTAGGTTGTTTAGGCAAGATTTTAGTGATTCTTTTCAAATCATTTTTGTTATTTCCAGCCCAGACTTCTACTACTGTTGGCGGCATTATATACGAATCAATCTTTTGTAAATAGCTGATTGTTAGGTCTTTGATTAGCTGGCTTTTCTTGAATTCAAATATTCCAACAAACTCTTTGTCGCGGTAACCGAGCCATTCCTTATCACCGAAATTATCGGTAGCACCTTTTTTCAAATCTTTTAAGGTTGTACCACCTTTACCCAGATATTTTGGGTCAGGTGTGTTAATCAAATAGACGCTATCGGGTACAAAACTCGACCTAAAAAAACTGTACTCAACCTTGTTGCTGGCATACCAATTCTCTTTGGTAGCAATAGCCTTAAACTTAGTATAGGTATCAATGATTATGGGTTTATCATAAATGTTTTCGGTTGTTGAGTCGGGGTCTGTCCCATCGAGAGTATAGCGAATCTTAACGTTTTTGAGTGTATGCTTGAGCGTAATTGGTGTATTTGATTTGATGATAAAATCTTCGTTGACCAAAATCGGAGGATTGAGTTGCAAAATCTCGTTTGGATTGTCGATTTTTCCCTGCTCAAATTTGATTTTTGGATACTTCTTTGATAATTCGCCCAATGCCGATTCGTTTATGGTGGTATTCCATACAAAAACCTCTTTTAGCTTAGGTAAATCAAGGATTTTTTGGATATTATCTTTAGAAATTTTAGTGCCAGCCAATGCAATTGATTCTAAATTTATACATTTTTTTAGCTCTTCTAACGATTTCCCTGTAATATCAGTTTGGTTCAGAATTAGTTTTTCGAGATTCGTAAATTTTGTAATCAATAACAAATCTTCATCTTTAACTGGCATCTTTGAAAGATTGAGAATCACCAATTGCTCACCCACTCTTGAGAGGTTTTCTAATACTTTACGGTCAAATTTTTTACTTACAAAAAAGTCGGCTTGCAGAGCCGGTGAGCCTGTTGCCAACGGGAATACCGAACAAAAAGGTGTATTTACAGCGGCTAAATCTGCATCTGAGGGCATCGAAAAGGTATAAACTTTGGCTTCTTTTTCGGTAGTTTTTGAACCGATAAGTTTTGTGGCAATCTTCTTGGTTTCGGAGTTTGCCAAATAATTTTTAAAAGTTTTTTTGACGTCAGCACCTTCGCTTATCCATGCTGATAAAAGTGCAATTTCATCAGTTGTGAGTTGGGTTTTCCCTTTTGGGGGCATATGTTCTTTATGCTCCAATGGTAGATTTGCCCTCTGAATAATGTGGCTATTGAGAGCATCTCCTACTTTCCAAATCAAACCGTTCTTACCACCTTTCATAATTTTCTCAATACTACTCATATTGAGCTGCCCTTTGGTTTTATCATCATTGTGGCATGCCACACATTTGGCTTCGAGAATTGGGTAAATGGCAACCTCGTACATAGGTGCATTCTCCGAAAATTTGGGAGATTTATCATTCTCTTGAACTGCTTCAAATAAATAATTTTCGCCATGAGTGATTCCCGCCCCATAATGTCCTGTTAAAACCACGGCTACCAATAAAATCCAGTTTGAATAGGGTTTAACGGCGATTTTATCATCAAAAACCACTGCAACGTAAGCCAAAAAGCTTACTGCGACACCACTCAGTTTATGAAATTGTAAAAGTGAATCATCATAACCTCCTTCTCTCGAAAGTAAGAAACCCATCAATGCTGTCAAAGCAGCCGAAAGTGCTGTCAAGGTCATTAAAAGAGTTCGGATAAATTCAAAACTCTTGGTATCAATCTCTTTTTTTAAGAATGAGAAAATTACCAAAATTACTACAAAACCGATTGGTAAATGCAATAACAATGGGTGCATACGCCCAAGCGGACTCATCCAAAGCGGTAGCGTCACATATTGTTCGAATAGCAAAAAGAATACTAATAGGATATTAAGACTAAGTAATAAATATGACGAAATCTTATAGAATCGGGTCATTTAGTAAAAAATTAAGCGTTTTTATGCTTCCAGTGAGATGGAGTTATTAAGCCATTAATCCTGTAACCACTTTGCCCGCAACATCTGTAAGTCGGTATCTACGCCCCAGATGTTTGTAGGTAAGTTGTTCGTGATTTAGACCCATTAGATACATGACCGTAGCATGAAAATCGTGAATATGAACGGGGTCTCTGACGATGTTGTAGCCAAATTCATCAGTTTCACCATAAACAATACCGGGTTTTACACCTCCGCCGGCCATCCAGATGCTATATGCTCTTGGGTGGTGGTCTCGGCCATAATTATCTTTTGTGAATGTTCCTTGGCAATAGTTAGTACGTCCAAACTCACCACCCCAAATCACCAAAGTTTCATCCAATAAGCCACGTTGTTTTAAGTCGGTAATTAAAGCCGCCGACGCACGGTCAACATCTTGAGCTTGCAGTGGCATTTCGTTTGGAAGGTTTCCGTGTTGGTCCCAGCCTTGATGATAAAGTTGTACAAATCTCACGCCCGATTCGGATAGTTTTCGAGCCAAGAGGGCGTTGGCAGCATAAGTGCCGGGTACTAAGCATTCTGGCCCGTACATTTTGATGATATGGTCGGGTTCTTTTGATAAATCGGTGAGTTCGGGTACGGCTGTTTGCATTCGGTATGCCATTTCGTACTGCTGTACTTTCGACTGTACCTCGGGGTCGCCGTTTTCTTCAAACCCTAAATGGTTTAGTTCGGCCAATTTATCCAACATTCTCCTTCTCGAATCTTTGTCCGTTCCTTCGGGGTCGTTGAGATACAAAATTGGGTCTTCGCCACTGCTAAAAACAACGCCTTGATGCGTAGAATCTAAAAAACCATTTGTCCAAAGTTTTGAATAAACGCCTTGGCCATTGCCACGTCCACGAGAAAGTAGTACACAAAATGCTGGAAGATTCTTATTTTCGCTACCCAAACCATAGCTCATCCACGCACCCATACTCGGGCGGTTGCCTACTTGAGCACCCGTCTGCAAAAAAGTAAGAGCGGGGTCGTGGTTGATGGCATCAGTGTTCATAGTCTTTATAATGCACAAATCATCGACGATTTTAGCCATATTCGGAAACAAATCACTCACCCAAGCACCCGATTGACCGTATTGCTTAAAATCAAAAAACGAACCCATCAACGGAAACTTAGTCTGGTTTGAGGTCATACCCGTAAGCCGCTGACCGTTTCTGATAGAAGCCGGTAGGTCTTGTCCCATCATTTTTGTCAGCATTGGCTTGTAATCAAATGTTTCGAGTTGAGACGGAGCCCCATTCTGAAACAAGTAAATTACCCGTTTGGCCTTTGGAGCAAAATGGGGCAAACCTAAAGGTAATTCGTCAGTGTTTTCATCACCTTTAAATAGATTTGGCATCAATAAAGAACCTAAGCCCAATGTGCCGAGACCAACCGCTGCCTTGCCCAAAAAGTGACGGCGGGTAACATTTAGTTTATGATTGAAAAATTCGTTTTGCATATTTTTTCAATGATTGAATGATAGAAATTTCTTAGAAGAAGTAGATTAACCAAATAAATTATCACCCCCGAACAATAGCCTCTTCCATATTAAAAATCATTTGTATTGTTTGCATCAGAGCGGCAGTAGCATTTTTATCTTTAACATCTTTTCTTTTGTATTCGCCAATACCCAACATTTTGTCGGCTTTTTTAGCATTCTTCGCAAAAAAAGTTCGTTCTGAATCAAAATATTGAGTTAATATTGCCAATTCTTTATCTTTGGGTTTTCGACAAATAATTCGCCTGAATGCGTTTTCGAGTTTGGTTTCGAGGGGTGTATTCTCTATCATTAAATTCTCGGCTAACACTCTTGCGGCTTCCATTGTTTGAGGGTCGTTCATCATTACCAATGCTTGCAGTGGTGTGTTGGTTCGGCTACGCTGTACCTCACATTGGTCTCGGTTGCTCGCGTCAAAAATGAGCATTGACGGCGGCGGAACGGTTCGCTTGATAAAAACGTACATTCCTCGGCGATAAAGGTCGGATTCGTGGTCTTGGACATATCTTGCCAAAGTTCCACGCCCCGATGTGGCTACTTCCCAAAGTCCTTTGGGTTGATACGGTTTCACACTTGGTCCGCCGACTTCATCATTGAGCAAGCCACTACTTGCCAAAACGTGGTCTCGGATATTTTCGGCTGGAAAACGCAGACGAGACGAGCGAGCCAAAAATATATTTTCGGGGTCGGTTTTTAGGTGATTTTCGGTGATTGCCGAAGACTGGCGATACGTAGCTGACATAACGATTTGTTTTACCAATCGCTTGATATTCCATCCATTTTCTCTGAAATCTACGGCAAGCCAATCGAGCAATTCGGGGTGAGTTGGCAACTCGCCTTGCATGCCAAAATCACCCAGAGTTTTGACGATTCCTCGTCCAAAAAACGATGCCCAAAGTCTATTAACATAAACCCTTGCAGTAAGAGGGTTGCGGGCGTCGAGCATCCATTTTGCCAAGCCAAGTCGATTTTTGTCTAATTTATTGGTATCGAATGGCATAATAGCTTTCGGGATTCCGACTCCAACTCTTTCTCCGTGAGAATCGTAATTTCCTCGATTCAAAACGTATGTTGGCCTGACCTTCGAGCTATCCTTCATAACCATCACTGTTACATTGGATGTATCTTTTTTGTTGATAAATTTCAAGATAGATTTTACATCCTCCGTTGTGATTTTCATATTTGGGGGGTCGGCAAACGAAGCATCGATTGTTCCGAAAAGGCCTTTTTCTGGTACTTGGTTGAAAAAAGCAAAAGTACGGTAATAATCTTTTTGAGAAATCGGGTCGTATTTGTGGTCGTGGCAGTGGGCACACTCAAAGGTCAGTGCCAAGAAAGCTTTGCCAAAAGTATTGGTTCGGTCGGTTACGTATTCGATGCGGTATTCTTCGTCAATTACGCCACCTTCTTGAGTAATTTTATGGTTACGGTTAAAACCAGTAGCCAAAAGCATTTCTTTATTCGGATTTGGCAATAAGTCTCCTGCTAACTGCCAAGTAAGGAATTTGCTGTAAGAATAATTTGAATTAAAAGCATGAATCACCCAATCACGCCACGGCCACATGGTACGAAGCCCATCATCTTGGTAACCGTGAGAGTCGGCATAGCGAGCCACATCGAGCCAAGAAATGGCCATTTTTTCGCCAAAATGTTTATTTTTTAATAATTCATCAACAACTCTTTCGTAGGCATTTGGCGAATTATCATTCAAAAAACGCTCTTGCATCTCTACACTCGGAGGCAGACCGATGAGGTCGAGACTTACACGTTTTAGTAAGCGTTCTTTGTCGGCTTCTTCATTGGGTTCGAGGCCTTTTTCTTCCATTTTGGCATAAATAAAATGGTCGATTTCGTTTTTTACCCAATCCTTGTCGGCTTCGGGGAGTTTTGGTTTTTGGGGAGGTATAAACGCCCAGTGTGGTTTGTACTTTGCACCTTGTTTTATCCATTTGCCAATAAGCTCAATTTCGTATTTGGTTAGCTTTAAATTTGAAGACGGCGGAGGCATCAAAATAGCGGTGTCTTTAGCGATAATTCGTTGGTAAACTTCGGATTCTTCGAGATTACCAGCCACAATTGCATGGGCTTTTGGATTGTCTTTTAGGGCGGCAAAAGCACCTTCGGGGGTATCGAGTCGCAAACCAGCTTCTTGTTTATTTACATCTGGCCCATGACATTTGAAACAACGGTCGGAAAGAATAGGGCGGATGTGAAAATTATAATCAACCTCATCAGGAATAGCTCCTGTTTCTGCCGACGAAGGGATACAATTCCAAACGATAGAAGCCAGACTCACACTGGCAAGTAATAAATAGAAGAGAGTTTTAGTCTTTAAAACTACACTTTTCATTGGTTAGGGATACAGTTATATTGAATAGATAGTTGATAGTAGTTGAGGCTTGCCCCAAACTAAATCTAAAATTAACTAATAAAGATAATAATAACTAATGCCCCAAATGGATTCATATAGAATTTATTTATAATAGAGACTTTGGGATAAGCCTACTGCTTAGGAACGATTAATAAATACGCCGATTTTTTTACTGAAATAACATTAATCTTTGGGTGATTCAGTGTTTGAAAATTATCAATTAAATAGCAGTTTGAGATAGATAATTTGGACTATTTGCCATATTATTCATCCCAAATAAATTGATAACCCAATTTTCAGACTATGATTTTTTATCCCCCGGTTCTTTCAATAAGGCGATTAGGTCAGAAAGATGCCTTTCATACACTTGGCGAGGTGTTACATCATTTTTTACGCAAATCGAAGCGGCTTTACCGACTACTTCTCCCATCATTCCGCAAGTTCGCATGACCCTAACTGGCCCGAGTCCTGTTTTTGTTACACTTATATTGCGGCCAGCCATAAACAAATTGCTTATGTTTCGACTGTAAAGTGTTCTGTAAGGAGCCCAATAGAGACCTCCATATTGATATTCTTTTCCTCTGGTATAATCAGAGATAAATTCCATGCCTTCTAAACCTTCTTTAAATTCTTTCTTGGGTGTGTGCAAATCAACGTGCCAAGAACACGGAAAAGCTCCATCTTCAAATTTGGTTTGTTTTTTAAAATCCTCAGCATCCAAAACCACATCGCCCATCAATCTACGAGATTCACGTTTTCCGGCAATGTATGCCGACCAACCCAGTCGGTGGTTCGGATACATTTTATCTACATTTTTAATGACATCCCACGCTCCGTACATGGCTCTAAAGTTATGGTCTCTAATTTGCTCAATTTCTGTTACCTGATTTTGGTTGAAGCCACTTTCCCAATACCACATATTAGCAAACGATTGTAAGCCTTCTTGACCAAAAGTTTTAACCCCTTTACGACCGGGGAACGGTTTATCGGCTAAATCTAATGCCCATGGACACCTCGGGAATGGTTGAGCAAACTCGCCTACCTCACATTTCATAGCCAATGCACTTTTATCTTTACATTCACATTTTAATACTTCTTCTTTATTGGTTGCATCGAGTACATTAAAAAGATTCGAACTACCCATCAAGTTTTCAACTTTATATTCATGGTCAGCACCAGCTTTGAAGCCCACAACGGCATCGCCCGTGCAATCCGCAAAAAACTTACCTTTGAGGTGTATTTGTTTGGCAGTTTTTATATTTTGGATGATTATACCCTTTATTTGATTATCCTTTGTAATTACATCAATTGCCCTATTTTCAATAAAAAGAGTGATATTTGGTTCACGTTTGACCACTTCTAATTTTAGGTTGTCGTCGTAGTATTCGGCACTTACACCATTAAAAACTTGCCCAGAACCTTTTACGATTTTTGGTAGAATTTCGCTCACGATATCGCCAACGTGTGGATACGGCTCTTTGTTGGTATTTCCTTCGGGCCATACACGCACTTCGGAGCTACCATTACCACCCAATACGGGTCTATCTTGCACCAGTGCTACTTTTACACCGTTTCTTGCCGCCGAAATAGCGGCACATGTACCGGCTAAACCACCGCCAATCACTATCAAATCAAATGAACCACCATCGGCTGGTTTGTCGGGTAATCCCAATAGTTTACGTCTGAATTTGGTAAGAGCAGTTATATCATTAGTTGGTTGGAAACTGGTATCCTTGCAAAATAAAATTGCTTCGCATCTACCTTCAAAGCCCGTTAAATCGTGTAGTGCAATTTTTGTCTTTTTCCCTACTTTCACAGTTCCGCCATCGTGCCAATGCCAATCTGCACCTTTTGTACCAAATGTTTCTTGTAGGGGTTTATCATTGACAAATAATTGGAATTTGCCGGGTGCCCCCGGAGCATTCCAATGAGCCACCCAATCTTTGGTTCGTACCCAAACACGATATGTTCCTTCCGAAGGAAATACAACCTCGGTAGTGGCATCTTCCACAGGTATTCCAAGCCCGTGGGCCAATAAGTATGGACTTCCCATTTTATCCATTGATTGTTGGTCAATGTTCCATCCACCATAATTGGTAAATTGTTCGGCCTCAAGAAAGACAAATTCATTAGTGGATTTTTTGTTTGAAAATGCCTTTATCTCTGATAAACCTCCAGCCAGAAGCATCAAACTTGTATTGCCTAAAGTACCTATAAAATGTCTTCTTTTCATATTTTTTGTCAAGGTTTATGAGATTGTAAATAATGTTAGTAATTATTTGTAAGTAAGCCACGTTGTAGCGGTACAATCTTTATTGACAGAAAACCGTATCCAACGTGCTTGAAAGGCAGATGGAAAGTTGAAGTCAAACGTTTCATTCGGTTTTACGGCAACTTCTTTATATTTCATCCATGGGCCGTGTCCTATGGGTTCAACTTCAATCGTGAATGATACGGATTGTTTGGAATCATGCGATATTTTAAGGTTTTTTTTGTCATAAAAACCAATTAAATAGGGGTCAGATGGAGTACCAGCTTTTACTTGGCTATCTTTCCACGGGCCACCTTCTCCGGTCGGCTTACCCAATTTCCAGAGGTCGTCAATAGCTCCTGCCCATATTTTAGCTTTTCCATCATCAGAAGTGATGATGTGTTCATTTTTGGGGCTTTGGTAATCAAGTCCCGTCATGACCAATAAACCACGATAAGAGGCGTAGTCGTGAATACTGAGAGAGTGTGAAGCCACTGGCCTGATTTTAGCAAACCCATCGGCATTTTCGGCTGGTAATTCATAGAATGTTCCGTGTGCGTTTAATAAGTCACGTTCGGTGGCCACTTCACGACAAATCCGCAAAGCGGCGTGTTGTGTCTTAGGCGTAAATGTGTGATTTCCTTTAGGGAGTCTCCATCTCCTATCATTATCATCAACAATAAGCACCGAGGCATCATCAACCGTAATTACTTCACGTTGAATTGCAAATTTTTCACGAATAAACTGAGTCATTTCAGGGTCATCTTTTTTTGTCAAGTGCATAGCACTATCCAATTCATAGTACCCATTTTCGATAAAATTATCATTGCTAAATTGACCAGCTAAGATTCCTAACTTTCTACGATTATTACCCAAACCATAAAGTAATCCACCCGAATAAGTAGAATCGTTAATCTTGGCCAGACCATTAAATTTTTTATCTGGAATAGTCTGAAAGTGAGCGGCATCACTATAATTAAAATTAACTGTTGCTTTGGTGGCTCGATTACTTTTTACACGAATCCACTCGCCTTTATCACTTATTGCGAAGATAATAGCAATTGATTGTCCTGCACCCACTTCTACTGACCTTAAAGTTTTCCAGTTTCCTTTGCCATCAACGTCGGTTTCAAAACTGAATATAACTTTTAGCCCTCCATCGTTCTTTATCCATGCCATTCGTTGTTGCCAACCTGCAAATAAAAATGGTTCGGAAACGGCATCAGCTTCAATTTTTTCAGAAAGCCAAACAGCTCCTTGGGCTGTGTTAGGTCCGAAATTATCGGGTGCAGCGAGAGAAGTAAACCAGAGGTTTGAGTTAGATTGCCCGGGGCCCTCAATATTTCCTTTGGTTTTGCGTTTGTTCAAGAACTCTTTTTGTGCCGAATCATCACAGCCAAAAACTAAACCATCGTTCCAACGAGTAAAATCACCTATTACTTTGAGATAAGCCGAACGGGGGCGAATACCAGCGGTGTTTTTTGATGAAAATGTTTTTGGGAAACGCCAAAATAGCCCGTGCATAGTCATCAAATAATCAGGTTTTTCGGGGGTTCCAATATCACGAATACGAGGCCATTCTGTATTCCAACCGTGAGCACCATCGTAGCTGTGGCTGGCTTTTGGTAAACGGTAGAACGACCATTTGCTGTTATCTCTTGTGGCTAATAAAACCGATTTATGGTCCCACCCAGTTGCCCAAATTGGGTCAGTTGTTGGATTTGTATTGCCGTAAATTCCTCCCGGCCCCGTTACTTCTACAAATTGATTACGACGTACTATTTTCCAATCTTTACCATTCCATTCGGCCAAAACACCCGATTCAATATCAAATTGTTTGAGAGCCAGAGGCCCAGACTCACCATTATTAGAGTAAACCATAACTCCCTGACCCGAATACACACCTTTGCCGTGAGCACCGGGGAGGAGTGCTTGAGTATCGTTATGCTTTTTTTCTTTAACGTTGCCATCTTGATAAAGCATTTGGGTTTCGAGATTTTTTACATCTAACCTATAAAATCCTTCTTCCATTGTGGCAATGAGAAGTTTGTTTTGTGGGTCAGATAAATCACGAGCCAAACCTGTATAACGTCCGGGGGCTTGGGTATATGGAATGGTACGAACACTACGGTTGGCATCAATGGCATAAGGCCCAATAAACAACTGATTGCTTTCTTTATGAATCATTCTGTTAGCGGGTGTTCCGCCAATACTTTCGGGTCTTACTATTTGCTTCAAATCTTGGGTAATCTCATACAATTTATCCGAAGAGCCGAATGGCAAATGTGGGCCATAGGTGATTACCCATAGTCGGTCGGCCCAAGGTACGACTGCACCAGTACCACATTCACCCTCATTATTGTAGTAAGCCAAATGAGGATAAATACCGCTAAATCGAGGATAGATTGAGCCTGATTGGGCATAAGAGCTACGAAGAAATAAGGCGAGAGTAAATCCAATCAGAAGAGTCTTGAAAATATTAATTCTCATTTTTGAATTTCAATGTTATATTGACGAATCTATCAATTCCTGAAATATACAAAGAAATTAGTACATTGTAAACTAAGTTTCTTTAAATTTTCAACTCCCCTCTCCAGTGGGAGAGGGGCTGGGGGTGAGGTTGATAAGTTGCTGAAAGTCAATATTTTAA
>JALOLV010000336.1 GCA_025455785.1 Spirosomataceae bacterium
AAAAAGCTATCAAAATTCGATGATGATGATGAAGGCGAAGATGACGACGTTGTTAGCAAGAAAAAGTTATCAAAATTCGATGATGAAGGCGAAGATGACCACGTTGTTAGCAAGAAAAAGCTATCAAAATTCGATGATGAAGGCGAAGATGACCACGTTGTTAGCAAGAAAAAGCTATCAAAATTCGATGAAGATGAAGAAAACAATGATGATAATAATAAGTCAGAGGGAGGTAGTACGAAGTCCAATTTAGTTAGAAAGCGGACAACAGAAATTTTAGATGAAGAAGAAGAAACAAAACGTATAAAAACAGAAATAAAGCATATAGATACAGAAACCGAACGCATAAAAGCGATTGAAGAACAAAAACAGGCAAGAAGACAAGCAATCAAAAATTTATTTGAAGCTACTGGTGGAAATATCCCTGCGATGTTTAATGAGGTAAACAGAGAGTTAAAAGACCTCATGAAAACCGACAAGATTCTTAAATTAGATAACATCAGTTTTTCTGATGATTTAAAATCCTATCGAACACCCACCTTTGCCAACTCATATAAATTAGATAGTGCGACAGACTTCTTTGGTATGCAAGTGGAAGACCAAGACTTGCTTTTCGATAGAATTGGTTTATTCAAAGGAGTAGTTGTTGATTATAGCAAAGAAAACCCCATCGAGCAAGGGTATCGAGATGTGGTCAAGCATCTAATCCGAGACAAAGACAATGATGATAAACGTAGTAAACCCGTAAGAGTTTTTTACAAAAAACCACGTCTATCTGGTTTTTATGAAACGAATTACGCCTTTGATGAATACCAAAAGAAAAGTCAAGAATCAGGGGTCTTCAATTTAGGTTTTGGGTTATCAGGAAGCTATAGTACTGGCTTCAATTCGGTGGCTGCTAAGGCTGGCTATGGCTACAGTAAAGAATCTCTTTCCGAAAAATCAACTCATATAAAAGAAATTAGTATCATTTCCAGTTTCTTTTTGCCAAAAATAGAATTATCTTTTGATACCCTCGGTTCATGTGCGGCCGATGATTTAATAACTTATTTAGAACAGGCCTTAGAAAACGAACAAGATACTATTGCATGTTTTGACCGTGTAAATACCATTTTGATGAGTTATGGGCAGTTCGTGCCAACAAGTTTGATTATAGGAGCAAGGATTTACTCATCTGACACCAAAAAATTACAGGTGAACGAAACCGTTGAGAATGTTCTGACTAAGCACGCTGCCGAATTTAAAGTCGCTTTTTCATCAAAGTTTTTAGAAGGTGGTGTAGAAACAAAAATGAAAAGTGAGAACAGCTCAAAAAGTCATGAGAAAAGTACATCAGAGTCTCAAAATATCACATTCAACGCCATCGGAGGAGAAGGGGCTTTTGTGGCCGATATGAATAAATGGGTGGCCTCAACTGCCGACTCTAAAGGTTGGGGCTTGGTGCGTTTCGATAACCTTGTACCGGTAATTGATGTACTTCCTGCCGAACTACAAAAACGTATTACAGCTTTGTTTAACCGTGTAGTACAAGAATGTACCATCGAAGACCTACTGAACAAAAGTGCTCAATTTCTTTTCCACAAGGGCTATTTTGAGCGTTTTGGTAGCAAAGCCCAACCAAAATTCTGTATTGTCAAAAACAGTTTAGGGGGCAAACAAGTGCTTTCAGTAAGAGTCGATGGCGAATTAGAAAACAATCAAGAAGTTATAATGTCGGCCTATGATAGTGAAGGCGATTATATTCAGGAATGGTATTTTGCTAATTCGGGAAAGATTTACCTAAAAAGCAATTATGACACTGGTAACAAGCTGGTTTTAAGCATAGATGCCTCAGAACAGTCACCTAAATTGGTGATTACGCAAGATAATTACTTCGATAATCAGTTTTGGGATGCCCGAGGCGGAATGATTCAGAATTTTAATGGAAGCTATATTACCTATGATGGTGATAAAATTCAACTGGAAACAAAAAAAGAAAAAGCAAAGAATAATACATGGTTGCTGATTTCAGAAAAAGATATAAATACACCATCAAGAAGAAGAATTGAGCCAACGCATAAAAACGCTTTGATGCTTTTAGAAGGTATAAGCGACACGCTTGAGAGCAACTATTTTTTACCACTTGATGGAACGCTAAAATCTCATAATGGATATGCTCAATTGAAATTTTCTGCTGATAAAATAGTTATTTTTTGGGGCAAAGGGCAAAAAGAAATCTGGAGCTATACCATAACTAAATCAGGTGCCTCAAAGCTCGGAATTACTAACGGTAGATTTGCCATCCTTGATGAAAAAGATGAGGTTCTCGACGAAATAGCCGACGATATTGTTGATTTGCGACTTATGGATAGTGGAAATTTGGAGGCAATCGACAAAGAAAATAATATTTGTTGGGAGACAAATTCAATCATTTATGCTTACATAATGAGAGATGTTGATAAAAAAGCCTTATCAATCGGAGTTGGTATTGAGCAATCCAAAACAGTGTATAAGTTTATCAATACACAAACATACATTGGAGGAGACTACCAGCACTGGTACATCAATCGGAAGAATAATATTGTAAGTAAATACACCGAAAATAAGCAAAAATTTGCATTAACAGAAGTCTTTATTGACGTACCAAATCCTGACTACAAAGCAAAAGATTCGTCATTAAGTGATTATAAAGCTTTGGATAGCATTACGGGAGCCTTTACGTTCGGACTTTTAAAACCTGTAGAAGTCATGGACCAAAAATTAAAAGAAGCTTCTCTATCAGGTATTCCACCTACTATAAAGGTAAGTAAAATAGAGTTAGCAATGCTAAATACTACTAATACGAAAAACCAACAGTGGGGAGGGCTTGCTCCTAACAGAAAAGGACGTCTTCAGAATCTTGTTTCGAAAAATGTATCTGAGCCTAATGATAAATGGGGGTTAGTATTCGATGAAAATGCTAAACAAGAAGTAAACATGCCTTTGGTATCTTACAGCAGGGGGCCTGCACATGAAAAAATCTTAAAATCTTATCTATACAATGAATATCAGGCGATTGGACTAAATGATATCAATATCAAAGGACATGATATCCGAGCAGTTCGTTTGTTTAGTAAGTGGGAGAGTAAGGATTGGGATTATACTTCAAAGGGTTATCCTCTAATACTTCAATTTGAAAACAGCAACGGTGCAATACTTGAATCAAGTAATCTCGAAGTAGGAAGATATTTTAGTAACGGATTCCATGTCCCGGGTTTAGAAGGGGCCGCCTACTTCTCCGATGAAGACTCAAGCCTAAGCCTGAAATTAGTCAATCATACAAATGAAACAGGAAATTATGTAGGTACTTTTCAATTCGAGACTGATAAACAAAAATTTGGAGTCATTGATATGCAAAAAGTAAACCCATATGATTATGAGGATGATACCAAACTTAATTCTATTTGTGGCGACTGGGTAAGGATACCTCACGACCACAAAGCCATTGGTGTTGCCTTTGTAAAAGTCAGTGAGTCGTCGATAAGCCCTTGTTTAATCAGTGTGAAAAGATAAATAAACAATCAAACGCCTCAAATGAAATAAATATTTGGGGCGTTTTTGTTTGGTGCATTTTTTGTTTGAACTCTCACAAGAAGTAAAATAGGGGTTTATTGTATAAGCAAGGTAAGAAAAACGTAGTTTTGTGATGTTTTATACATAAACAATACCTAAGTAGCTTACGAAGCTGATTTAAATAGAAAAGTTCTCAAAATACAGTATCAATGAAAATTATCACGGTAGCCCAACAAAAAGGGGGCGTTGGCAAAACTACATTATCGCTAAATATAGCCTCGTGCCTTAAAAAAGGTGGA
>JALOLV010000337.1 GCA_025455785.1 Spirosomataceae bacterium
AAGGACTTTTAGCTCCTCAAATGGTTCGTTCTGTTTTGCTTTCTTTTCTAAAAGTTGAAGGCTTTGAGTGATTTCTGGTAGTCCTACCATTGTAAATGAAGGTTTTAGTTGATGGGCAAGTTTACCTATTTCAATTGTTTTCTCGTCCAAAATAAGTGGTTTTAGTAGAGCAAATTGGCTCGGAACAGTTTTTAGAAATAACCCAAACATATCAGCTGCGTATTTTTTGTCGTTTCCATAAACTATTGATAAATAGTTAGGTTGTAGAGTTTCGTCAGATTCATTAGGTGTGTTAATAGAACTGACCTTTTGATAATTATCAAAAATTTCGCTCTTACGATTCGGATTTAATGTCAGCTTTTGCTCTAAGACTTCTTTTAATTGGTCGGGTGTAAATGGCTTTGTTAAATATGAATTCATGCCAATTTCATAGGCAAAATCAATCTCATCGCTCATCGCTGATGCCGTGAGAGCCACAATCGGAATGTGCTGATTTCCATTACCTTCTAAAGCCCGAATTGCTTTGGTGGTTTCGTAGCCATCCATCTCAGGCATACGGATGTCCATCAAAACAATGTCAAAATTTTCCTGTTTGGCTAATTGAATAGCTTCTAAACCATGATTGGCAATTTTGTACGCCATTTGCCATTTGAGCAATAGGCCTTCCACGTATTTTTGGTTAATTAGATTATCCTCGACAACCAATACTTTGTAATTTTTCCAGTCTTCTGATATATCATCAGTTAGCGAATGCAGCTTTTTAGTTTGTTGTTTGCTGTCTTTTAGAGGTAAAGTAAATGTAAACGTAGTACCTTCATTGACCTTACTCTCTACTGATATTTCTCCTCCATGTAAATTTACCAATTGCTTAACTATTGCCAAACCCAGCCCAGTACCTCCGTATTTTACTTTTACATCTTGGTCGGCTTGTTTGAAACTGTCAAATATTCGCCCGATATTTTGTTGAGTGATTCCAATTCCGGTATCAAAGACTTTAATTTCAGTCATTAAAAAATCCCCAAGACGACAAAGCAACGAAACCTGAACACCGATTTTTCCTCTTTCGGTAAATTTTACGGCATTGCTAAGCAGATTCATCAATATCTGCGTCAAAAATGTCGAATCTCCAACTACGTCGTTTTCAATTTCATCGTCAAATTCTAAAATTAGTTTGACATCTTTACCTTGAAGACGAAGTCTAAAAGTTTGTAAGGTGCTGTTGATTAGGTCTTTTAGGCTGAAAATTTGCTCCGAAAGTTTCATTTCACCAGCTTCTATTTTTGAAATATCAAGGACATCCGAGACCAAACTTAAAAGCAAGTCTGCCGAATAATTGATTGCACTCAAATACTCAACTTGTTTTTTTGATGGATTTGTGTCATAGAGTAGATGCGTCATGCCAATTATGGCATTGATAGGAGTCCGAATCTCGTGGCTCATATTTGCTAAGAAGCGTTTTTCGGCTCTTCGAGCTTCTTCGGCCACATGACGAGCCTCTTCAAGTGCCTCTTGTGTTCGTTTTCTTTCGGTAATATCTAAATGTATGCCAACCGAACCCGTAACCGTACCACTACTTTCGATGATTGGTGCCCCACTGATGATTACCCAAATGATTTCACCATTTTTCTTCCGCAGCGGAACCTCATATACACCCGTAGCTCCATCAAGCCTATTGCTGTTTTGTTCGGCAATAACTCGCCTAAATTCATCATCGGGCAATAGTTTATCTGCCGCTTTTTTACCGATTAACTCCTCTTCGTCGTATCCAGTTAAATCACAAAATCTTTTGTAAACTTTACGAATAATATCATCATTATCGACCTCAATTAGCCCCAAATCCATATTTTCGATAATGCCACGGTATTTTTCTTCGCTATATCGTAATTGTTCGGTTCGCTCTTTTATTTGTTTTTCTAAAGACTCATTTAACTTTCGTAGCTCTTCATTGGCTTTGTATAAGTCAAGGGCTTTAGCCTCAAGTAGTTTCTCTGCTTGCTGCCGTGCCTTTTTTTCTCTTTCAATTTTACGCTTTAGGATTTCTACTTCCTCATTCATACCCTTGTAATCGTAAATTTCACAATTGTACCATTTGGATTCAAATCTTCACGAACAACAGTAGAATTTTCTTTAAAAAATTCAATCGTTGCCTCAATTAAACCCTCAGCCAAATCCGACATCTTTCTTTGCGAAGTATAAATCATTTCTAATGTTGAATCGTCAATTCGATTGGTATCAAATTTAGGAAGTTCGGCATCTGGGTATAGTTTCTGAACCTCTACATGAATGTATTGGTCAATTTGTTCAAAAAAACTGAATGCGTCATTAGTATTTTCAAAAAATTGAGGATAACCACTGGTGAATACACCGAGCAAGTGCTTTCCGTAACTTTTTAGTAGCTCATTGATTGGTATTTGAGTTCTATTGCTCAATTCTACAACCAACTTAACCATTTCTGAATGGTCGTAGGTGCCAACCGCAGTATAAACGCCACCGGAGGGTAAATTTGAAGTTTCAATAATTTCATCCATCATGCCATAGCCAAACTTTGACTCTACCATGTCGATGAATTCAGTAAAGACAATTCCTTTCATGAGTTCGTATTATCGTGTATTAAGTAATAAAAACACTGCAAAAATCGTGCGAAGGTTCTCTTTTAACTATTGATTCCATAAATATTTTTTTGTTCCAAAAAATGGAAAAAAATAATTTTGTGTCTTTTTTGCAAACTATTGATAATGAGGTGTTTATGAGTTATACTGATAGCTGGCATACGTTTAGAAATATGTATGGTATAAACAACTCAAGAAAATGAATAAATGTATATTGGTACTTCTTTTTATTTTGGTAAATATCAGTTCAAAAGCTCAATTAAAAAAGGAATCTAAGATTGTAGTAAAAGAACTACCATCCCTTGAAAAAGTTTTGGATTATTCCGAACAAAATTCACATTTGGTAAAAGAGCAAAATGCCCTCGCCGAACATTTTGGGCAATCGGTAAAAGTCGCTCAAAAATTGTGGATGGATAAGGTTTTCATGGATTTAGGAGCTCAACGCTCAAATAATGGGGCGGTTTTAAATGTAAACAACAATATTTCTAATTCGGAATTTAATTCATTGAGTTTTCAAGCAATGAATTCGTTTCGTGTAGGTATTACCGTTAGGTTGAGTTTATACGACATGGTTGCTCGCAAAGATTTAATCAAACAAGCTCAATATCGCCAAGTGGCTGCCGAACAACACTCGAAATTCTTGAGCCAAGACGTAAAATTCAGAATTACAGATTTATACAAAGATGCACAACTTGCCTACAAACTATTGAGTATAAAAGCAGAAAAGAAATACGCTCTTTTCTTACAAAAAGAAATGGCCGAGAAGGAGTTTCAACAAGGACAACTTCATATTTCGGAACTCGGACGCATTACCGAATTGGCTTCAAATGCGTTTGCCGAATTTGAACAGGCAAGTACCACTTACGAAAAACTCTATTATCAACTTGAAATAATGCTTGGTGTTTCATTGAAAGATTTGAAGTAAATCCTCAAGTTTGGCCCTCTTTTTAAAAAAATTTGGGTGAGGTAATTTTCAAAAACCATTTAATTCAGTACAAAAATGAATCTCATTGAATTTATCCGACTCATTAGAAAAAATATATTCTTATTAATATTTATTCCTCTTGTGATGGCTACGGCAACTTATTTTTTCACAAGAAATGCTGATAGAGAATACAGTAGTACAACAATGCTTTACACGGGTCTCTCGACTGGTTTTAACATCGAAAGTACTGGAGAGGCTCGCAAAGACCGTGATGTAGTTAATAATGTTATTGTCTGAGGTTTTGATACTTGAAAAAGCTGATGGAAAGCACATTAACCCAAAGACCTTTGAGAAAATGAAAGAATGGTTTCCGGCTTCATTAAGACAACAAATAGTAGTTAAAAGCAACGCCGAAGCTACTTTTCAAAAATTATCGACAGCTTACGAAACAGGTGAACCAAAAGAAATCCAATACTTATTTAATGAAGGAAAAACGCCATTCAGTTTAAAAAATTTAAGTGAAATGAAAGCTATTCGTAAGGGAAGTAGCGATATGATTGAGATTACGTATTCACTTAACGACAAAGGACTCTGCGAAAATACTTTGAAGACTACTCTCGAAGTTTTTATGAGAAGATACAAAGGTCTGAAGGCCTCTGAAACCGGTAGTGTGGTTGCATATTTTCAGGAACAATTTGACAATGCTAAAAAAGATTTGAATGAGGCCGAAGACCGAATGAAGAATTTTAGAGAAAACGGCCAAATTTTGAATTATTACGAACAAACAAAGGCATTGGCTGGTAAAAAAGAGGATTTAACTGATGAGCATCATCGACTTGAAGGCGAGTTAAAAGCAGCCGACCAAGCACTTGCCAAATTAGAAGAAAAATTATCAATAAACAGAAGTGCTTTTTTTAGAAATACAGAATTACTAAATCAAAAAAATAAAATTTCAGAGCTTACTTCAATCATTGCTCGGAATAGTTTGAATCCTGAAGGTGGCGAGGTTGATAAATTGAATCAAGAGGTAAAAATGTATGAGGCTCAACTAACTGATGGAGTGAAAAATCTTTATGCACGTACACATTCGACCGAAAACATTCAAATTAAAAATTTACTTGATTCGTGGCTCGAAAACATGATTTTGGTCGAAAAAAATAAAGCTCGTGTTGGGTCGTTAAACCGAAGATTGGGAGAAATCAACGATGATTATGCTCGTTTTGCACCGTTGGGTTCGGGTTTGTCAAGATTAGAAAGAGAAATTGATGTGCGTGAACGTGCCTATATTCAGATACTTCATGACCTCAACATGGCATTACTTCGTAAGCAAAATATTGAGATTTCATCAAACCTCGACATCATTGATAAACCAATTACAGTTGAGATGCCAAGCAAAAAATTGATGTTAATCATTCTTTCGGGTTTGGTTGGAGTCATAGGAGTTTTGGCAACATTATTAATTTTAGAATTGAGCGACCGCACCATAAAAAATTTAGAAAGAGGAATCGAATTTACAGGAATCGAAGCAGCAGGTGCCTTACCGGTTTTTTATCAAAAAAACCATTCGGAATCAATTAAAGAAACACTTATCGGTCAAATCGTTACAAATTTTAAGTTGAAAATCAGCTCATTACACGCAAGCAGTACTACTCCCCTGATTTTGGTAACGAGTACACAACCCAATGAAGGTAAATCAGAAGTTGCTAATTTAATTACGCAACATTTACAAAAATCGGGTGCGAGAGTCCTTTCGATTCAACCAAGTAGCGAAAACCGTACTTCGTATGTTGAAGGCTTGCTCAAATATCCAGCAACTAAGGCTCTGAGTGAAGCTAAAGGAATAGAAGATTTGATTAGCTCGTGGATTGACCCAAACGATTATGATTATTGTTTACTTGAGATTCCGCCATTTCTTACAGGCAATATTCCAACAAATATTTTGAAGAACGCCCATCTTTCACTTTTGGTGGTTTCGGCCAATCGCTCTTGGAAAAAGGCTGATAAAAAGGCTGTCCAGATTTTGGAAAACTACAATATTCCAGTTGAGATGATTGTAAATGGAGTTGCTTTTGATTCGCTCGAAAATTTGGTTGCAGAAAACCAAACGAAAGATTCTAAACTGAAAACAATGATTAAACGTCTTTTGAGATTAGAATTGAAGCGTAAAGAGTTAAGACCATCATCCTTAGCATTTGGTAATCAGTCGTTTGCAATTGATATGTTAATAAAGAACTAAACCTAAAATGGATTCAAAATCAGAAATAATCTGCATTGGTTTACCTTCTTGGGAGGGCGATTATCTAAAATCTACCGTTCAGTTGATGTCAGAAATGACGGAGTTTAGGAAAGTACTTTATGTAGAATATACCTACACTTGGATTGATGTAGTTCGTGGGTTTTTAGGTAAAAATAAAACCCCATACAAACGAATTTTAGGATTAGAAGAAAGACTCAGAACGATTAAACTTGAAAATGGAAATGAAGTTCTTGTACTGACTTTGCCACCGATATTGCCCATAAACTGGATTTTTAAAAAGAATATTTATAAGTATCTCTTAAGATTTAATGCTAAAATTATTGAGCGACGCATAAATAGAGTAATCCAAAAAGTAAAATTTAAGAACCCAGTTATAATTAATGCTTTTCAACCCAGTTTTGGTATTTTTCTGAAAGGTAAGTTTAATGAAAATGCAACAATTTACTACTGCTACGATGAAATTAGTGAAGCACAATGGTGTAAAAATCACGGTGGCTGGACAGAACAAGAGTTTATGAAGATGGTAGATGCGGTAGTTGTTTCTTCAAAAGCCCTTTTAGATAAGAAAAGTAAAGTTTCGGCAAAGACTTATTTAGTTAAAAACGGTGTTGATACAAGTATTTTTAGTAACCCAAAAAGTAATTTAACCAGAAAAACAACAATTGGATATGTTGGGACGATTGATGACAGAATTGATGAAAAATTGATGTCAAAATTGATTGAATCAATGCCCGAAATGAGATTTCTATTTGTTGGTAGAGTTATTGACAAATCTATTGAGTTGAATCTAAAAAAATTCCCAAATGTGGAGTTTACAGGAGCAAAACAGCCCAACGAGTTGGCCGAAGAGATGAAAAGAATTGATGTTGGGCTGATTCCTTTTAAGAAAAATGAGTTCACAAAAAGTATTTACCCACTCAAAATCAATGAATATTTAG
>JALOLV010000046.1 GCA_025455785.1 Spirosomataceae bacterium
TGTATTGTTTCATCTTCTACATACTCGATTGTCAGATAAAATCCCTTTTGCTCATCCGCAGGGTTTGGATAAACTAATACTTGTTTATCGGGCGATAATATCAGAACCTGTTTGATATCGGTTGTAATTGTATTACCGTTTTCTAAGATAATTAAGACCTGATAGAGTCCGATTCCGGCATCTGGGTCAGTTTCGGTAAAACTATAATTAAGAGTGCTACTGTTTATCTCTTGCTCGTTGATGGCGATAAATTGGCTACCATTAGATTTCTTAAAAATTATTTTTTTTATTCCTGTTGTTTGGGTCATTGTAAGTAATAACTCATTTGTATTATCAAAGGCATTATATAAAACCTCAAAAGACTCATAAAAACACAGCACTCGGTCTCTGGTAGCATTTATAGGCGAACTCCTGACTCCTGTTTTGCCATCATTATATATGGGTACAATGCTCAACCACTCATTCTGCCGATTTTTTAAGACCACATTATTTTGGGTGGTTTCGAGCAGCTTCTCCCAAATTAAGTTTTGCTTGTTGAGTTGTTGGATAATGTACTTTTGAGCCGAGTCTAAACGATTCCACGAAACTCCCAGTGAATCACCACAATTATATTTTGACTCAATATTAATTCTTGGCTCAACCCTGAATTTATCACTCATAAATACATTATTGGCTGTCCTAACTCTCAATCGTACATCACTTGAGTAGTCCCCGACAATCCACTCGTGCCAGTTTTTACCGAGGTCAGTATTAGCCACAATTGTATTCCAGTTTTGGTCATCGGTCGAGTACTCTATCGCCCCAATCTGTGTTTTTAAACTACTATCCCAGCTAATAATGTGCTTCTGGTTAGATTCGAGTGAGTTACCTGTTTGCGGAAAAACCCACACAAAGCTATCATCATACTCAAAATAGTAGGATACATAGAAAACTTGGTTTGGGGTTTTGATTAGATTTGCTTTTATACTGATGTTATATTCGCCCTCTTCGGGATTATCCACACTTATCAATTCGACGTTATTGATTGAATCTTTACTTCTGACAGCCGTTTTTTTGAGCGAATCAAGACTGGCAATGTTCGACAATACCCACGGTAGCCAAAAATTATTCTTAAATTGCAAGGTCATATCTAAGTCGTTCACCAGAGCTTTGGCGGCTGCTGGCTGGGCGGCGGGGTCTGTCCATACGGCACATACTCTGATATTTTTTATACCTTTTGGGATTAATATTTTGAAACTTTTGACTTCATTCGACTTGACAGATGCTTCCAAGAAATGCTTATCTTCGATTGTCTTCATGGCTTTGTAGGCATTGATAACGCCAAATCCAGAGGCGTAGTCAGGACCCGGAGAGGCAATGTCTTTGGCACTGGCAATTAATACTGATTTTATGAGCGATGCCGCAGGAAGTTTCTGATACTTTTCTCTGTAAAAATCCTGAAGAATAGCCACAGTTCCCGAAACCACGGCTGCTGCGTAGGAGGTTCCTTCAATGCTGTATGCCACAACTTCTGGTTTGACGCGGCCATCGTGGGCTGGCCCTCGTGAACTCGACCCAATGATTTCGTTGTTACTATTGCAAGCTCCGACAGAAATTGTATTTTTTGACATCTTGTAATCGCCTGTCAGATTAGCAAACCCATTGAGATTTTTGTAAATTCCTTCGTTTGCCGTAAGACCACCGCTATTGCCCGATGAGAATACATGTAGCAGATACGGAATCCGATTTACTTGATTGTCAAACTCGAATGCTTCTTGTGAATATCGGTTATCAATATCGTTTCCGTAGGAGTGATTGACTACCGAAACGTTATTATCAATGTAAAAACGGTCTTCGTTCGGAAAAAAAACCGAAAAATTTGTTGAAATCAATCGAGCTTGTGGTGCAATTCCTTCATTTTGTTCAGAACTCAAACCATTACCCGCCATGATTTGGGCAATATTTGTAGCATGGTTGGTGATTGTGGTAGAGGCACTTGCCGAAACAATAAATTTATTGAGTAAATCAATATCGTTAGTATCGGCCAAATTTTCTTTTTGGCAAATAACAATTCCGTCTGCTTTGGTTGCGGGATATTTGTTTTTCAGTAAAGCGATTCCGTTTTGGGTAATATCTAATTCGGATAATGTACCTTCTTCTTTTTTGTGTTGAGCTACTATTTCAATTGTATAGAAAAATAAATAAATGTATATCGATAAGAAGCGGTAAAAAGACATTTTAGATTAAAGATAAATTTGTAAAATTGAGATAACTCCCCAATATCAAATTTAACTTATAAACTTCTGTAAATCAAGTGATTTTTTTAAAAAAAAGCCCCACCAGAAAACCAGTGGGGCAGTTATTTTGAAGTGTAATAACGACAATTTAGATTACATTTAGGCTACTCTGAAAATATGTTTTAGCCAAAAGTACCAGTTTTACAGGGTCTGATACTCTGATACGTTCATTCTGGATTTGCGAAGCTGGTGTTTTCTTGATTTTATTGAACAACTTTAGGTAATACACATAAGCCAGATACACCCCCGCACGGGCTCCTTCGGGTAGGCCCATGATACCACGATAGGCGTTGTCGAAGTCTCGCTGAATATCGTCTTCGATGACCTTCTTGGCACTTATCGAAAAATCATTGAAATCAACATTCGGAAAATACACTCGTCCACGGTCGCTAAAATCACTTTTTAAGTCTCTCAAAAAGTTTACTTTCTGAAACGCCGCCCCCAGACTACGTGCATCGTTTTTGAGTTTATCATAGAGTCGCTCATCTCCTTCGCAGAAAACTCGTAGGCACATAAGACCCACCACCTCGGCCGAGCCATAAATGTACTCGTTGTAGCCTTCGGCATCGTAGCTGATGTTGTACAAATCCATTTCCATGCTATACAAAAAGGCATCGATTAATTCACGCTCAATCTTGTATTCACGCACTATTTTCTGAAAAGAATGTAAAACTGGGTTTAGGCTGATTCCTTCTTCGATTGCTCGATAAGCATCATCTCTGAAACGGTCTAAGAGCGTTTTCTTATCAAAATCATGGAATGTATCTACGATTTCGTCGGCATAACGAACAAAACCATAAATCGCAAAAATTGGATTATGGAATCTCTTGTCGAGGGTTTTAATCCCTAACGTAAAAGATGTGCTATACTGTTCGGTTATGAGTTTGCTACAACCAAACGTGGTCTTTTCATAAAGTTTAAACATTGCCTGCTCGGGTTCAACTACGTTAAATGTCTTTTGGTTTTGGCAATAGTAAAGAGGTACGGTTATTTATATACGAACCAAACAAAGTGTTCACGTATATACTTACACATAACTTCGATGAGTGAAATAATGTTTTGAAAATTTATGAAAATAAAAATGAAATTTGGAGTACAGCGATTCTGACTTACAAAATCGGTATCAGAATAGGTGAATAATATCACTTAAAACTTATCTGAAAATTAATGATAACGGGGTTGAGTTTTTGAGCCTCGGCTTGGCTCGAACTAAACTCACTGTCGCCCAAGAGTTTATCGGCCAGCGGATTGAGCGATTGGTCTTCGTAATTATACCCCAGCACACACGTAAAATAACTCACGCCATCGGCCTCCATGAGTTTGCCGCTGTCCCAGTTTGCTACCGAGCCGCCGTAATCCCAGCCAAATCCCATAAACTTAAATGCTTTTCCGTTTATTTGCTCTAATTCTTTGAGGGTCGTACCAATCTTGATGCCCGTGTCGGTGTGCCATTGGGTTTGAGCAGGATTTGCCTCGGCATTACGCCCGACCATCAGCGTAGCAGGATTTTTGAAATTGGTGGTGTCTTTCCACAAAATTTGGAGTTCGTTGGGTGTCCCTTTGTACAATATCGTTCCGATTTCAAAATAGCCTTCGCCAATATAAACCGTATCACGAGCCGAAACATCACTACCCAACTTAGCTTCAAGCTCTGCGAGTGTTGTGGTGGCTGTTATCATGCCGACACGCTCGCCCGGTACACAGACAAAATCGTTGGCTGGAGCTTCCTGTTTTACGGCGAGGGTCGAATCGGTGCTGGTATTTTCGGATTTAGCGTTTTGGCAAGCGTTCAGAATAACGCCGAGTAATAGTAATCTGACAAAAATTTTCATGAAACGATATTTTTAGGGTTAATTTGTAGTGCTAAAATTAGCTTTTCTGATTTTGAAAACCAAGCTTTTGTCGATTGACGATTTTAGAAGGTCGTGTGGTTTTGGGAGAATCGAGCCTCAATGAAAATACGCACCGTTTTAGCCCCCTGAGGCTCACAAAGATTTTCAAAATCTACGCTGGCTCGTAGGTTTGGCGGCAAAAATTACTGATTTTGAAGCGATGAGGTTCGGAAACCTCATCATTTGGGTTCGAGATGAGAATCTCGAACCAGCGGGATGGTAATTTAATACGCCCTAAATTTTTGAGTAATCATACCCATTACAGCCCCACCGACCCGGATGCTAAAATCTCAGTAAAACCCGGCAAAGCTCGCCAACTAAATTATAGCGGACAAATCGCAGTGGATGACGCTCAGCGAATCGTCGCACCGCTCGTCATTACTGGAGCTTGTGCGAGTACAGCAGGTAGTAAAGACAGCGAGAATTTGGCAGAAATACTTGACCAAACGATTGAAAATCTTGCAAGTGTAGGTATATCAATAGACCAAATAGCGGCAGATGCGGGTTATAGCTCAGGGAAAGCCTTGCAATATTGTGAAGACCAAGGCATAGATGCCTACATTCCCAATTTTGGTCAGTACAAACCCGAACGGGAAGGATTTATTTATAACCCCGGAGTCGACCAATACGAATGCATACAAGTTGGCGGTCAAAAAGCACACTTACCCTTCAAAGGAATTAAAACAGACAGTAAAGGGTATGAAGTAAAACATTATCGAAGCAGTGAATCGAGTTGTAAAGATTGTCCACTACGAGAGTCTTGTTGTGGAAAAGTGACAAAATTCAAAAAAATAGTGGAGTCCATCCACAAACCACTTTATGACCGCATGCACAAAAAACTAAATCAAAATCGAGTTTATAGCAACAAAATAGTCAAAATACGAAGTGCGACAGTAGAGCCAGTCTTAGGCACTTTGATTAACTTTCTAAACATGAAAAAAATCAATAGTCGCGGCATGGCACAGGCAAATAAACACGTGCTGATGGCAGCCTTAACATATAATCTCAAGAAGTTTTTGAAGTTTGAGCGGAAAAATCCAAGCATAATTGTCATGGAAATGGCAAAACCAGTAGGAATGCTTGAAAATCTTCAAAATTGGTATTATCAGCCATACAGACTTCAATTCTAAGCCACTCAAAATTTCGGTTTAAAATATGCTAAAAAAATAATACCTTCTGTCAGAAGGCCTTTATGTAGGTCAATATTTTAAAGTTTTGTTTTGGGGGAGTAGTTGTGCAACAGCTACCCTTGTTACCTGCTGGCATTTTTACACATTAATTTTTGCTCTTTCTTGTTTAGAAGGCACTTTTGTAAATGGCATTTTGTTGAATTTGATAAAAGTTCTCAGCCAAGTAGAAAATGTCCTATGTTTAAATGGTGAGTTGTCAAAATATTGCTTTGTTATTGTTTCAAAGTCTTCAGGTTCTCGTCCAGTCAATTTTTTTACTATGTCTGTTGGTTCAATATCAAAACGTCCCATTTGCATTTGTCGGTTGTAGAAAGTAGATTGTACAATAGCAAACTTGTCAAAGCCAAAGTCCATTCCACTCATAATTCCTGCCTTGAAAAATAACCAATCAGGTATATTAACTTTCATTACTTTTTTTCCACGAACTTTCGAGAATATGTGAACCATTTCCGTTGGAGATATTGACTTATTTCCTGTTGGGAAAAGTTTTTGTCCAAAATAAGGTTCTGGATTTTTTAATAGAGCAGCAATACAACGAACCATATCATCAATAGAAATCCAAGGATTTCTGCCATTGCCGAAAGGGTTGGGCATTAGTCCTAATTGCAACACAAATTCCGTTATTACAAAAGCATTGTCAGCAAAGTAGCCAGGAGCAAAATAAACCACATTCAAACCAGATTTTTGAAGTAAGTCATAAGACTTTCTTACATCGCCAGTCATAGCACTACCAGTGTCATCGAACTCCGCAATACGCTGTCCCATAAAAACAACTGAATTGATATTCGCATTTTTGGCTACGTCAATAAATAAAGCAACATCTTTCGCCATTCCTGACTTATATGGATAACAATAATAAACATTTTGAATTCCTTCTAATGCTTTTTGCAGTTGCTCTTTATTGCCAAATTCTCCTAAAGCAATTTCTGCTCCCAACCTTTGAAGAATTTTTGTTGTGTCATTTATTGAACGCACAAAAACTCTTACAAAGTACCCTTCTTCTAAGAGTTGTTTGGCTGTTCCAAAACCAGTTTTGCCGTTGGCTAAGGTTATTAGAATTTTATTTTTCATTATTTTACCTGTTTATTGATGAATGATTTTTGTGAATAAGTTGCCTAATGCTTGACAAGTGAGAAAACAATGCAATTGGAACAATACAACCAGGCAAAAACATAAACGGAAAATGGAGAACTGCAATATTGGGCTGTTCAAATCCAAATTGCTGAAAAGGCGTTGGTGCTGAAAGCATACCATTTATGATAATATTGAGCAGAAGCCCAAGACTAAATATATTCCAAATAATAAGTGCTGACTTACCCCACGTTTGTTTTACAAAGACAAAGAAGTAAATAATGGGGGCAGTAATTCCAACAAGAATATCAAAATTTCTGCCTTCAAAGGTCATCAATTCAGGTATTGCTTTGTTAAGAAACAACCAATACAAAACTATTTCAACTGGAATTCTAATAGTATGAATTACAGTCAGCATTTTTAAGTCCAGATTGTCAATAAATGCTCTGCCTCTATTGGTGCTGAATTGAACAATCGTAAAGACCAATGGAGGCAATAACAAAAGTTGAAATCGAGGAGGCATTGTGTTTGTAACTGTGTAAAAACCCCAAATGCCTACCATAGATTGCAAGGCTAACCAACAACTGATAAGTATGAGAAATCCTTTGGATTTGGGTGTTGCTCTATAAAAGAGATAAACTGCAGCGAAAAGTGTTATCACAAAAATGATATACACATAAATAGGTATATTCTCCATTCGTTTCTTAATTTTGTTACTGCAAAGTTGCGATGGCAAAATTTTATCTGAAACGACAAATGGCGTAAATGAAGCTTAGGCTATTTTTTTCTAAAGTTCTGGCGGATTCTATTCAACGTTCTCTCGCTAATCCCAAGGTAAGAAGCAATCTGACTGAGATGTGCATACTGAAAAACATCTTTGTTAGTTTCAATCAGTTGCAAATAACGTTGTTCCGCACTTTCATTTATCATAGCCAAAGTTCGTTGTTTGTAAGCAACAAACTCCTGAACAATCATCTGTCTGCCAAACTCCCTAAACTCTGGCACAGAATGGAACAGTTTGTTTAGTTTTTCAAAATTAGTCACATAAACTTTGCACTCCGTCATGGCTTGGATGTTTTCTGTCGATGGTAGTTTCAAAAAGAATGAGGCTGCATCAAAAACAACTCTTTCATTAGAATAAAAGTAAGTAGTTACTTCACTGCCTGCTGTGTCAAACGTAAATACTCTCAAAAAACCTTGTGAAAGAAAATAATAGTTGCTTACTCTTCCTTCTTTAAGTAAGTAGTCGTCTTTTTGAAGTGCCTTTACTTCAAATTGGTCAGTAATTCTTTGTAAAGATTGTTCATCAATTGGAATATTTGGGATGTTTGTCTTTATGAAATTTATGAGGGGTAAATTGTCCATTTTATACTTTGTCAAATTGTTAGGGTGTGTCCCGATATGCTTGCAGGTAACTCTCAAATATACGCAATTATCCTCTCATAAAATGCGGCAATACACCCAAAAATAACCGTATTGTCGCAACGATAAGCTACTACTTACTGACAACCAATTGAACACCCACCCAACACCCAAACCACTTTTTTACTAAATTTGGTTTTTGCTCAACATTCAAAAACTCAAATAATGGTAAAAAATACTTTTTTAGGGTTGTTACTCATCCTGACAACACTAAATTATTCCAATGCACAGGTTGCTAAATCAGAGCTTTTTACGCAAGAAATTGCCGAAAAATTAGCCGCTTTGCCGCTGCACTGTATCAATAATGAATTCCCAAACAAAACGGGTCATAGCTCCGATACCGCCGAAGACCATAAACTGTTGCCTTCGCAACTACACCCGAGCTTTTACGGTTGCCTTGATTGGCATTCGAGCGTACATGGGCATTGGATGTTGGTAAAATTATTGAAGGTTTTTCCGAATATCAAAGACCGACAAAAGATAATAAGTGTTTTGAGCAATAGCTTTCAGCCCGAAAAAATCAAAACCGAAGCCGAATATTTTACTAAATACAAAACAACAGCGACATTTGAGCGTACCTACGGATGGGCGTGGGTGCTGAAACTCGACCAAGAATTATTAACTTGGAATGACCCAATGGCTAAGCAATGGCACCAAAACTTACAGCCACTTACCAGAGAAATCGTAAGACTCTGGACGGCCTTCTTGCCAAAACAAACCTATCCTAACCGCACGGGCGTACACCCAAATACGGCTTTTGGGTTGGTTTTTGCATTGGACTGGGCAAGAGCCGCCCAAAATGTTGAATTTGAGAAAGCAGTAATTGCCAAAGCAAACCAATTCTATAAAACACAAACCAACGCACCAGCGTATCTCGAACCCGACGGCTCAGATTTTCTTTCGCCCAATCTCGAAATCGCCGATTTGATGCGGCGAATCATGCCCCAAAAAGAATTTGAGATTTGGTTTAGGGCTTTTCTCGAACCCAAATCTATCCAAAATCTACTGAACCAGCCCGTTGTGAGCGATAGAAAAGATTACCAAATTGTTCACCTCGATGGGCTTAGCATTAGCAGAGCTTGGTGCTTGAAGGGTATCGCATCGGCATTGCCAAAGAGTAATCCGTTGAAGGCTAAGTTTGAGCAAACTTCGGTAACATTCCTTAAAAATGCACTGCCAAATGTTACATCGGGCAATTACGGCGGCGACCATTGGTTGGGGTCTTTTGCAGTTTATGCGATTTTTGATTGAGGTTCGGAAACCTCATCATTTGGGTTCGAGATAAGAATCTCGAACCAGCGGAATGATTTTTTTTAAAAAACTTTTTAGATTTTTTTCAATTGAATTATTTTCGTCATTTGAATTAAAACTTCTAAAAAGTTAACATGAAAAAAAACATACAACTCCTATTACTATCTCAAATAATATGTTTTTGTAGCAAAGCTCAACTGGAATTAATAACACCTGCGACTATATACTTGAAAGATAATTCTCGCTCGGTTGGAGAAGTAAAATATTCACCAAAAAGTAATACTATCAAGTTAAATACAGGTATGAAGAGCATTGAGATTTCTGTATCTAAAGTGGATTCAATTGTAACTTCCAATAATGAAAGCTTTACCATAAAGCAATTTGGTAATCAGTACGTTATTTACCAAAAAATGGTAAGTGGAAATGTCTCGCTTTTGTATCAAAAAGGAGAAAAGAAGTATTATATTGAAAGACAAGATTCATTAATCTTACTGCCTCAAAAAAATTTGAGAGGTACTCTTATTTTTCTATTTCCTAAGTTTTCATCTACAAAGCGATTATCCGAAGAACAAAATATGGTTGTTAAATATAGTAATGAGTTTTTGTCGAATTTCGTAAACTCTTTCAATAAAGAAATTTATCCAAATAGTAAATCTCAAATTCTCGAAAACCATTCTAACAGACAATATCTGTACTTATCACCATATTTGGGGTACCAATTGACTCGAACAAAAATCAAGTCAGATATTCAAAACACTAACAGTAATTTGTATGCTACCCCTGTTTTTGGGGTATCTGTTATTTACAAGAGACCTTATAAAAATTTATATCTGGAACTTGATATATTCAAGAATTCCTTCAGTATAAAAGAAAATAATATTGGCAGAACTGCAAGATTGCGTGACTTATCAGGTCTTATTATACAAGTATTTAACCCAACTATTGTCTCATTTAATTCGGAAAATATTTTTGTAGATACTAAACTCGTGTATGATTTTAAAAGAAGAGTTCTGCAAAAAACAGTACCTTACATTTCATTTGGACCTTCGTTTGGTATCCCTGTAAGACCAGAGGCTATTTTCGGGTCGATTTATTATGATAATCCAAGCCAAAGAGAATATCCATTATACGACCGTTATCAAAATTTTACTAATTATTACTATTTAGGGTGCAACGGCTCAATAGGGCTAAAACACAGTTTTACAGATAAGTTGCAACTAAAATTAGGTGTAAAGGCACAAAGTACATTCATTAAGTTAGTTCCTCGATTTGGTAGTAGCATATCACAAAATCCAATTAGTATTGAAGGAAGACCCTATCGGATTCCATATATAAGTTATACATATAGTTTTTTCACAACTAACCAGAGTATTTTTGGTGAGTTAGGACTATACTATAAATTTTAGATAGTTTTGTAACCGATTGGTTGAGTATATAAAATAACGACTTAGTTATTGTTGAGGTTCGGAAACCTTATCATTTGGGTTCGAGATAAGAATCTCGAATCAGCGAAGCAATTCAAGCAACCGCCAAAACATCAATCTTTTTACCCCTAAAATCAAAAGATTCGCCTTGTTTTTTGTGCATCAATAACTCGCCGATGGGCGATTGTGGCGATATTGCAATAATGAGGTCTGTGCCGATAGTTACTTTACCCGTACCGACAGCCACGAAGAAAACACCCATCGAGGTTTTGGCTAACGAGCCTATGCCAATTGCCGCCGAAACCTGCGAAACGTCAATTTTTTCGACGATGGCGAGTTCCGAAACTGCTTGTTCGTGTTGCCGACCGTACATTTCGAGGTTGAGTTGATTCATGGCTCGTCCTGTTTCGTATTTATCACCTACTGAGCTTTTGGTTTCTTCGTTGGCGGCGGCTTGGGCGTTTTTCATTGCCAACGATGCCGCATCTATTCTTTCTTGCAGAATCTGCTTTATTTGCCGAATAATCAAATCTTTCATAGGGCCAATTGCATCGATATTACACTAACCACAAACCCCAAAAACACGCCAGCACCTACTTGTGCGGGTGTGTGTGCGTTGAGTTGCAAACGAGCCGAGAGCAGGTAGCCCGCCAAGATAATTGTCCCGATGAGTGGCGTATAAAGGGCGTCTTCGCCTAAGCGTAGCAACGTAATTGCCATGATACCAATTACACCACCGATACCCGCCGCATGAGCCGAAATCTGCCATCTAAGGCTGATAATCGCTACTAAAAGTATCACCAGAGCAATCGCCCAAATGATGTAGGCCGATGGGTACAAAAAGATGTTTTTTGAATACAGAAAATATCCAAGTATAAAGTAAATGCAGGCAGTCAGAAAAAACGGGAATCTTCTATCGCTCAGATTCTCCATTTTCATACTTTCGATGAGTCCTCTTTTATAAAACCAATAAATCGAAATGGCAGGAAAAACAAACGTATAAACGAATATTATCGTGAGGGCAAATAACTTGAATTGGATGTTCAGGGTATCGGCACCAACCGATGTTGGAGCAAGAAAATACAGTACTGCAAAAAGGTAAGTCGGCATCAGCAACGGATGCAAGACATAAGACAGGAGATTGGCAATTCGATTATTCAATGTTTCGAGTTCAAAGTTCAAAGTGCAATTTTAAGCATTTTCTTTGAACCTTGAACTCCGAACCCACAACTTTTAAAGTTGTTTACGCAAACGAGCCACCGGAATATTGAGTTGTTCACGGTATTTGGCCACGGTACGACGAGCGATATTGTAGCCACGTTTATTCAATAATTTTTCGAGTTTATCGTCAGAAAGTGGAGCGTTTTTAGGCTCGTTTTCTATCAATTCTTTCAAGATATTTTTTACTTCACGGCTCGAAGCATCTTCGCCAGTATCGGTTGCGATACCCTCCGAGAAGAAATATTTAAGCGGATAAATACCAAAATCGGTCTGTACGGCTTTGCTATTTGCCACACGCGAGACGGTCGAAATATCCATCTCAATACGATTGGCAATATCTTTCAAAATCATCGGTTTCAGGTGGCTTTCGTCGCCCTCCAAAAAGAAATCGTACTGATATTCTACGATAGCCTTCATGGTTTTCAAGAGCGTTTGCTGGCGTTGTTTGATGGCATCAATAAACCATTTGGCGGCATCCAACTTCTGTTTTACAAACGAAACCGTTTCTTTAATATGCTTATTGTTGTTTTTATCGCTTTTGTCGTAGGTATCGAGCATTTCGGCAAACGAGCGGCTGATACGCAATTCGGGGGCATTTTTAGAATTAAGAATTACGTCTAATTTGCCATTGTGATTAGTTACCAAAAAATCTGGTGTGAGATATGCCGCAGCACTATCGCCCGACTCCATGCTACCCGGCTTTGGGTTGAGGCGAGTAATCACTCTGATTGCCTGTTTGATGGTTTCGTCATCGACATCGAGGCGGCGTTGGATTTTTTCGTAGTGTTTTTTTGTAAACTCGTCGAAGTAATCATCCAAGATTTTGATGGCAGAAGTTACCGAAATATCATCATCGTCTTTGCGGTCGAGTTGAAGCAAAAGGCATTCTCTTAAATCTCTGGCGGCTACTCCCGCAGGTTCAAAAGTTTGTACTTTTCGTAAAATTGTCTCAACTTCTTCTTCGGTCGTATAAATGTTTTGTGTAAATGCTAAATCATTGCAAATAGAGCGGAGCGGACGGCGGATATAGCCATCTTCTTCGACACTTCCGATGAGCTGCATCCCGATTGCACGCTGACGCTCATCTAATTTAATATAACCCAATTGCTGCACCAGAGACTCTGCCAAAGTAGATTGTGCAATCACCGGCAGTACATCACGGTCATCGTCGCCATTCCAGCCATCACTTGCCATTTTGTAGCCAGCATAATCATCGCTATTGAGATATTGACTTACATCGATGCGGTCGTTGTAGCTATCAAATTCATCGAAATCGCCGTATTCGTCGTTGTCATCGTAGTCATCATCATACTCATCTTTGGTACGGTCGTCTAAATCCATACCTTCTTCGAGAGCAGGGTTGACTTCGAGTTCTTCCTCAATACGTTGGTCAAGTTCGGCGGTTGGTATTTGCAACAGCTTTATAAACTGAATCTGTTGAGGAGACAGACGCTGCTGTAGGGACTGGTTAAGGCTTAATTTCTGCATGAACTTGTAAAGGTTATCTCATTTAGCAATAGGGGACATTTAATGACCCTTTGCACATTTATCGTGCCAAACAAATAAAAATTTTAGAAAAGGTAAAAATATTTTTTTAAAAATTAAAATTATTGGCAAAATATTTGTGGAATAATGATTTTTTCTTTCGAGCTAATACGCTGATTATCAACTTATTAAATTCGATATTGGGTTTAGGTTAAATTTTTTAAATAGAATTCTGTATCTTTGAAACGAAAAAAAGAATAAAAGTAACGTTTGGGATGCAAGTTTCTGGATTTTAGTTTCTTGGTTTTGGATTAAATAATCAGAAATCAGAATACAGCAACAAGACCAAAAATCAGATATTTATGCAGATTAAGGAATTATTGAAACAGTCGCCTGAGGGGCAAGAAGTAACCGTAAAAGGCTGGGTGCGTACCAAACGTGGGCAGGCCGCCGTAACATTTATTGCAGTCAATGATGGCTCTACAATACACAACATTCAGGCAGTAGTAGATGCTGGTAAAATCGAAGAAGAAACGCTCAAATTGGCTTCGACGGG
>JALOLV010000338.1 GCA_025455785.1 Spirosomataceae bacterium
ATTTGCCTTTCGGTTGCTTCTTTTTTGAGAATCGCATTAAATTCATTGATTTTAAATCTAATCTGATTGGCTTCGTTTTCGTCAATAACGTATTCGGTAGCCAAAGGTTTATTGGTGTTTTGTCCATCTGGAACTCCAGTTTTTGCAGTATTTTCGATTCTCTTGAACGAATCGAACGTAAAAAAGTCTTTGTTGGTAGCTTTGCGGGTGATTCCGTTATTGGTTATTATATAAATATCATTGCCCAATCCATTTTTACCTTTTAGTGATTCGAGTGTGTGATAATTAAAGTACGGAAAATCAAGAATATCGGGGAGTGTAGCTACGATTCCTTTGGCTTGGGTCGATACCAAAGCATCGAGCAAAAGTCTTGTATTCTGCGAAAAAACCATAATATCAGTAACGGTCTTTCGGCCACCGCTCAAAGCATATTGTGCAATGTCATCGTCGCCAAGCATTACAGTGTAGAGATTCGGCTTGGTATCTTTTACAAAATCTAAATAGTTTTTGTCTTCTTGCCCAACAGCCAAAAGTCGCTCAAAATGCGGATTAAAATCAGTTTTTGACGGATTTCCGTATCCTGATGTCCCCACGTCTTTCATCCGCATATTGCCGATTCCTAAATTATTGATACTACCGCTAAACTTTGTAAACAATAAAGGATTGGAGCTACGAATCGCTGTTTGTTCGTTGATACTTTGAGTTGTGAGTGCAGGTAGTAACGAAACAGCTTTCATATACCCAGTTCCGTTTTCTTGTCCAGTCGAAAAAAGTGGTTGAACAAAATCAACTTTCATTTGCTTTGCAATCAGACTTGGGTACGACCCCAGTTGGCTTTCTCGGTACAAACCTCCACTCATAAAACCCGCCGTAAAAGAGCTACCAACCGAAACGTATTTTAATTGAATCGTGGCGGCTTCGGGTTGGGGCTGCTCAGATTGGTTCTCACAAGAAAAAAATAGAAGCGAAATGAGGGAGAGTCTTATGAGGGATGTCATAGCAGTATGAAATTTATTGTAAAGATTCATAAAGTACGTAAAGGGTTGTA
Source organism: Spirosomataceae bacterium (assembly GCA_025455785.1). Classification (GTDB taxonomy): domain Bacteria; phylum Bacteroidota; class Bacteroidia; order Cytophagales; family Spirosomataceae; genus JALOLV01. Next base: position 1,049 of record JALOLV010000338.1, read on the forward strand.
AAGTTTCGGATAATTCTTTGATAATCAAAATATAAGCCAAAACAGAACAAAATTCGTATTATGTTCGTTTTATCGCTACAACGAGGTCAGACGGAGTTCTGTGGCGTTTCTTGATAAGCTAAAATGCTTGTTAAAATTTGTTAAACTATGGATTAGAAATGAATTTCTGATTTAATAAAATCGTTAATTTTGCATAAGAGAATCCGATACAGATTCCAATAAATAATTGAATTAGCATATTACTCTTAACATTAATCGTTTATTAGAAGAAGTTTACTTGGTTTCAAAAAATTATCTAAAGAAATCGTTAAAGTTCACATTAAAACATTAGTAAAACGATGAATCAAACAGCAAAGACAGTAGCCATAGCACTCGTTAGCAGTGTTGTTACATTGACAGGATACCATTTTCTCGGTAATAAAGAAAACCGTGACGTAATATTCAAAGAAGCGGGCGATAGTACAGGTCTCACTCGTCTCGCTAATTTTACAGGAGTCGCAGGTGTACCGGGCGACTTTACTTATGGTGCCGAGGTTTCTACTCCGGGGGTAGTTCACATAAAGGCAACGGCTATGCGTCAGGTACGCCAGCGTATGCCATCAATTTTTGAAGATTTCTTCGGTGGAGATGATTTCTTCGGTGGACCTCGTAATCAGCAGGCTGAATCTTCGGGTTCGGGTGTAATCATCACGTCAGATGGCTATATTGCAACCAATAACCACGTAGTAGAAGGGGCCGACGAACTGGAGGTTATCACTTCAGATAAAAAGATTTATAAAGGAAAGGTAATCGGCACCGACCCATCGACCGACCTCGCAGTTGTTAAAATCGAAGGAGGGAACTTTCAAGCACTTACCTTCGGGAATTCGGATAACGTAAAAGTAGGAGAGTGGGTATTGGCTGTGGGAAATCCGTTTAATCTCGAATCTACCGTTACGGCTGGTATCGTAAGTGCCAAAGGCCGTGATATTAGTATTTTGAAAGAAAAATATGCACAGCGTTTCCAACGCAATGGCAACAAGGCAAGTGGCGATACTCCAATCGAATCATTCATCCAGACAGATGCAGCCGTAAACCCCGGTAACAGTGGTGGTGCATTGGTGAATCTCAAAGGCGAATTGATTGGTATCAATACCGCTATCGCAAGCCCAAACGGTGCTTATGCAGGTTACGCCTTTGCGGTACCATCAAGCATTGTAAAGAAAGTAACAGCCGATATTATCAAATTCGGTAATGTTCAGCGTGGATATTTGGGAATTTCGCCACTCGAACTCAATAGTAAAGTTGCCGACGAAGTGGGTTCAAAACTTGACGAAGGTATCTATGTAGCGGAGGTCCCAGAAAACGGAGCTGCTCATGCAGCTGGCGTTAAGAAAGGTGACGTTATTTTGAAAATCGACGGAATTGAAGTTAAATCAGAACCTAAATTCCGTGAAATGATTGGTCGTAAACGTCCGGGCGAAACGGTTAATATCACCCTTAACCGCAATGGTAGTGTGAAAGACTATAGTGTAACACTTCGTAACCGAGATGGTGGAAAAGACTTCTTGAAAAAAGAAGAAGCAACGGCTGTATTCGGCAAATTAGGCGTTGATTTAGAAGAACTTTCGGCAACGGACAAATCGAAAATAGGTGTGAGTGGCGGTGTGAAAATCAAGAAGATTTATGATGGGGAGATAGCCAATCAAACCGATATTCGTGAAGGTTTTGTCATTGTGAAGGTCGGCGACCGTAAGGTAGCATCTGTTGCCGAATTTAAGAAAGCCCTTGAACAAGCCAAAGCCGATGGCGAAGAAGGTGTATTGCTCGGAGGAGTTTATCCGGGATACTCAAAAATGTATTATTACGGATTAGGAATCGAATAGTATTATTTCTGAATTATCGTTTTGCAGTGTTTTTGCCCGATTGTAATGGTCGGGCAATTTTTTTAAGAAAAAATCGTTAAATTTGGTATAAAGATTGCGGTTTAATACGTTAAAAAGGGCTTGCGAAGTATGAAAAAAACATTTTTGATATTAATTCTCTTGATTGGAGCAATCAGCCAGTCATTTGCAAATAAAATTCTGATTCCGATGGATGAGTCCCAGAAAAACCACCTCAAAGGTTATGGGATAGCGTTTTGGATTCTGAAAGAACATGGCGGAGAGATAGACTGGCTTCTCAATTATCGAGGAGGTAGTTTTATGTTTAATGCCTCGCAGACGTTTATCAACGAATGCGTAATCAGAGGTGTAAGCTACGAAATGATTTCGGATGCCGACGCACAATCTATTTTGAATATTGTGTCGAATCCTGATGCCAATATGGACGCCGTAAAGCTAAATAAAGCACCCAAAATTGCGGTTTATACTCCTAAGACTTCTCAACCGTGGGACGATGCCGTGACACTGGTCTTGACGTATGCCGAGATACCTTTCGAGAAAGTTTTTGATGAAGAAGTAATGGATGGCAAGCTCCCAGAGTATGACTGGCTACACCTACACCACGAAGATTTCACGGGTCAGTATGGTAAGTTTTTGGTAATGCGTGGACGAACTTGGTATCAAGAACAAAAACGTGAAGCAGAGACAATTGCTACAAAGTATGGTTTTCAGAAAGTTTCGCAGCTGAAGTTGGCGGTTTCTAAAAAAATCCGTGATTTTGTTGTGGGCGGAGGCTACATGTTTGCAATGTGTAATGCTACCGACACTTTCGATATTGCTTTGGCTGCCGATGGAGTAGATATTGTAGAGAGTGTATATGATGGCGATGGTGCCGATAGCAATCCA
>JALOLV010000339.1 GCA_025455785.1 Spirosomataceae bacterium
TATCCATCAACTTGTTTGTTTGAAGGTACAGTACTGAATCACGGACGTGGCACTTATTCGGCCTTTACAATTCTCGGAAGCCCCCTCCTCAAAGGCAAATACGAGTTTTCTTATACACCCGTGAGTATTCCGGGTATGAGCGAGAGCCCATTGCACATGAATCAGGTTTGTTATGGTTTAGATTTGAGAAATTACGATACTTCAATGCTCCGAAAATCGGGTCGTATCAATATCCAGTGGATGATTGATTTATACCGTGCGTATCCCGAAAAAGAGAAATTTTTTGATAGGAGTATGAGTAAACAAATCGGGAATATTGATTTTTTGGCTGGTAATGATGTTTTTAGAAAACAAATTGCAGAAGGCAAATCTATGAAAGAAATCCAAGATTCGTGGGAGCCTCAATTATCAGATTATAAAACAATGCGAAAAAAATATTTGATTTATCCGTGATATTTTCTGTCAATCTGTCTTGTTTTATTAAAGATACTATCCTGAAAACTTGTTTTCGAGCCAAAATGTCATCAAAAAACCCTTGGCACTCGATTTGAACGGTCAGTTGCAAAATAGAAAGAGCAATGAGAAAGACCTATAATATTCCGCAACAGATTTTGGCAAATATAGATTTTATGAACACCGTTAATGGTGGACGTGTCGAGCCAACGGTAGTAATCAACGAGCAGTCTAATCAATTTGAGGCATTGGTAAGTGTGCCGGGGCTTGAGCCTGATAAGTTGATGGTCGAGGTAGTAAACAATCAGCTTTTGGTTTATTACTTTCAGCCTGTCTTGAACAATATCGACAATGAATCGGCGATGATGATTCCGGTCAATGTCAAAACTTTTGATTTACCGTATTTTGTTGATGAACAAGCCATTCGGGCAAGATATAATGACAGACAGTGGCGAATTGTGATTCCGTTCAACGACAAAGCACAAGGATTTAGAAAGAGTGTAGAAATAGAGATGTAAAACAAAACGCCTGAATCTCAGGCGTTTGTTTTTAATACCTCTAAATTAAATTAACGATTTTCGGAATGAGCTATGCTCGGCGGCCCTCTTGAACCACCAAACCATTCATCGAGCCATTCCATTGTTTATTCAGATAGCTTAAACGTAACTGGCATCGTAAATTTGACCCTCACATTGCGGCCATTCTGCTGACCAGCAATCCATTTCGGCATCATTCTGATAACTCTTAATGCTTCTTCGTCGCATCCAAACCCAATTCCTTTCAAAACATTAACATCGCTTATGCTACCGTCTTTTTCGACGACAAATGACATATAAACTTTGCCTTCGGTATTTGCCCTTTGAGCTGCCGACGGATATTTTAGGTTTTTATTAAGGAATTTATAGAACTCGCTGAGTCCGCCCACAAACGAAGGCTGCATCTCGACAGCTGTAAAAATTGTATTATCTTCTTTTACCTCTGCTATTTTCACCTCGGGGCTTGCTACCTCAACTGGCGGAGTATCATCAATGATTGATTCTGTTTTGTTTCCTTCTTGATTTATGCTGCCTATCTGTACATCCACTAACTTATCTTGTTCGGGCATAACCTCTTCGTTTTCGGTATTTTCGACAGGTTCTGGGACAACATATTTCACAATCTCAACCTTCGGAGCTTCGGTCTTTGGAGGCTCTGGTTTGGGTTGTTCGACTGGCGGTTCGGGCAGTTCATTGAAATCTTTTAAATTAAGGATTACTCCCTCATCAACAATCTTTTCTTTAGGTTTCAATTTGGCATAAATTGTTGGGGCGGTGATTCCGATTAAGAAAACCGAGGTGCCAATCCAAAATGCACGGGTGATGTTTTTTGAGTAAGTTTTACGGAGTTCATACGCTCCGTAGTCTTTGTTGCGATGCTCGAATACGAGGTCATCAAGCGTCGCATTGACGTTTGTGTTTGTCATTGTAGTACTTAAGTTTATAGTTGAACGTAGAGGCCAATTCGGCTCTCTGATTTTACAACGTTGGTAGATTCAGAATATTGTACCTTTATTAAAAAACCTCCAAGTGTCTTGTAGAGCTTGGAGGTTTTAAAAATGCAGAACTGCGTAGCGTCAATTCAGTGTATCATAATACTCAGCGATTTTTATCAAATCATCCTCAGTTTTCAAGGCCAATTTCTTCGATTTTATAAATTCTTCAATCTGTTTTTCTTTATCGCCCAGAACCTCCAAAATATTCCCTTTTTTGAGTTTTATCTTTTCGGTATCACCATTGTTTTTTACAAAGTAGTATTCCGAATTATCCTCAAAAGTATCGTATTGTTTATTGATACTGTACGCACCTTGGTAGCTTGCGGGGTCGATTTTTTTACTGATATTCTTGAATAAAATGCTTTTGTCTTTATACAAAATCATCATGTAGGTATTTGAAACTACAGTGCCGCTTTTGGTTTTTAGTTGGTTGATTTTGATAAATGGATAATTTATCTGCTCATCGAACAGAATAAAACCAGCCGAATAAACTGCCACCGAGTCGCCTTTTGGATTAAGTTTCAGAATCTCTTTGTTGTAGCAGTCGTATTTGAGCATTACATCTTTTTCGAGAACTTTACCATTATTGCCGATGATATTGCCCTTCAACCATTTCGGGATGAAATAGTAAGAACCCTCAACGCCCTTGTAACGCATATCGTAGTTATAAACAAAATTAGATGCTCCGTTGTAATAGGCCGATGTCTGAATCATCATGTTTACGGCATTGACCATTCCGTTGTCTTTTGGGTTGATTTTGACCGAATCTTTGCTTTCTTTTTGAGCAAAGACAGATGCCCAACAAATAGTTAGGAAGTAGGTAAAAAGCTTTTTCATTATTTAAAACCGAGATATTGATTGCAAAAACGAATTTAAACAAAAATCCCATTACATCAAATGCAATGGGATTTGTATATTTTTGATTCGGACGAATGTAATTCACCCAGACATTTAAAAATAAAGAAAAAAAATTAGTGAAATCAAATCACATAATTAACGAAATCAATGATTCTTTTCAGTATTCATGCGGCAATTCGATGTTTACTTGCTCGTTCCACGGTAATCCATGAACATTCAATAAATCCATGAATGGGTCTGGGTTTAGCTCTTCGCAGTTCCAAACACCCGGTTTCATCCATTCGTCGTTTGTCAGCATCAACATTGCTCCAATCATCGCCGGTACCCCAGTCGTGTAGCTAACTGCCTGTGCTTTTACTTCTTTGTAGCATTCGGGGTGGTCGCAGTTATTCCAAACATAATACGTTTTGTCTTCGCCATCTTTGATACCTTTGATTTGACAGCCGATTGAAGTCTGCCCCGTGTAATTTTCGCCCAAAGAATCTGGTGGAGGCAAGACAGCCTTCAAAAATTCGAGCGGAACGATGTCCATTCCTTGAAACTTAATCGGTTCGATGCTGGTCATACCCACATTTTGCAAAACCTGCAAGTGAGTGATGTAGGCTTGCCCAAAAGTCATCCAGAATCTTGCACGTTTCAACGTCGGGAAATTCTTTACCAATGATTCCAATTCTTCGTGATACAAAACATAAGATTCTCTTTCGCCGATATTTGGATAATCAATTGGTTTATGGATACTCATTGGCGGAATCTCAACCCACTCGCCATTCTCCCAGTATCGTCCGTTTTGAGTAATCTCACGGATATTGATTTCGGGGTTAAAGTTTGTTGCAAACGCCTTGCCGTGGTTTCCTGCATTACAGTCGATGATGTCGAGGTAGTGCATTTCGTCAAAGTGGTGCTTGTTGGCATAAGCACAAAATACTTGTGTAACGCCGGGGTCGAA